>CANRHA010000051.1 GCA_947630315.1 uncultured Clostridia bacterium | reverse complement strand
GGGTTCTTCAACAGCGAGCAGGAGATTCACAACAGCCCGACACAAACCTTCTCGCAGGTACGCCCGGGTGATGTGAAAACGGCTGGTACAGAATTAAATTCAAAGGCGGAGAATATTTTGTTGGAGGAAGCTACCTAAGCGAAACCAAACCCGCCGTTACCACCGCAGCCACGACTACCGCTGCAGCTGCGACCGCAGCAAAGACCGAAAAAACAGAAGAATCGAAAAAACAGGAGGTTGAAAACACCGTGAAAAAAACCGTCTGGGTCGAAACATGGGGAACCGCCATACTAACGCCGACAAATGAGGACGAGCAGATCCCCAAAAACCCGTCATTGGAAAACAGTACCCTGCGCCAGCAGATAAGAGTAAGCATGGGCGGCGAGACCTTAAGGCTTACCATTTCCAACGAGCACGGCTCGACCGACCTTGAAATAGAATCGATAACAATAGCAAAGCTCAAAGACCCCAAGAGCAGCGCCATAGACACATCTACGATAAAGGCTCTTACCCTCGACGGCAGCGCCTCGTTCAAGGTTCCTTCGGGCAAGAGGATAACCACCGACGCCCTTGAATTTGAGTTCGATCCGCTTACCGATCTTGCAATAACCATGAAGCTCGGCAAGGCGCCCTCGACGATGACCACCCTCAGCTGCCATACGGCTTCAAGGTGTTCGACATGGGTGGTGTCCGGCAACCATGTAAACGACGAGAGCCTCTCGGGCGGAAAGACTATGACCGCGTGGTACTACATCTGCGGGCTTGATACCCTCGCGGAACCCGGCAGCGGCGCAATAGTCTGCCTCGGCGATTCCCTCACCGACGGCGCAAGCGTCACGACAAACGCCTTTGCAAGGTATACCGACGAGCTTGCAAGACAGCTTCAGGCCGACAGCAAGATGAAAAATCTCTCGGTCGTAAATATGGGAATAGGTGCTACGGCGCTTTACATCTACGGCGGAGATATCGCAGGCTCCCGCCGCGCGAACCGCGACGTTTTAAAGGTCCCGGGCGTTAAGTACTGCGTTCTGCTGATGGGCGTAAACGACATAGGCGCGGCCTCCTCCGACATCTCCGGAAACATCATAAGCGAATACAAATCCCTGATCGAGCGCTGCCACAAAAACGGCATAAAGATCTACGGCTGCACCATAACCCCGTTCAAGGGCAACGGCTACTACAGCACGCTCCATGAAAGCATAAGAAAAACGGTCAACAACTTTATAAAATCCTCCGCCTCCGGCTTTGACGGCTATATAGACCTCGCGGCGGCAGTCGCCTCAGCCGACGACGAGGAGACGATGGATAAAAAGTACGTTTCGGTGTGGAACGACAACCTCCACTTCAACGACGGCGGTTATAAATATGTCGGAAAGACCGTATACGAACATCTTAAGGAATTTATTTCAAAGGAGAAATAAAATATGAACGTTTTTAAGAAGATAATTTCGTTAATTCTTGCGGCTTCAATGGCGCTTATGCTCTGTTCATGCGGCGAAGTCACCATTCCCGATGAAGACGGCTGGGTGGCGTCATGGGGTTCGGCTCAGCTTAAGGCCGAAGCCGAGAACCTCCCCTTAAACCCTCCGCTTAAAGAAAGCACCGTAAGGCAGCAGATAAGGCCGACGATAGGCGGCGACAAAATCAAGATCACCCTTTCAAACGAATACGGCGACATTCCCGCTCAGGTCGAATCCATCCACATAGCACATCTGAATCAGGCCGGCGAAAACGCCATAGACCTCTCGACCGACACCGCCGTTACCTTCGGCGGCGCGGCGGCGTTTGACATTCCCGTAGGCGAAACTGTTGTTTCTGACGAGATAGACTTTACCTTTGACGCCATGGACGACCTCGCGGTTACAATAAAGTTCGGCGCGTTCGCCGGAAGCACCCCGACAAGTCACACCGGCGCAAGATGCAGCACCTGGATCATTTCGGGCGATCACGTTTCGGACGAATCATTCACCGCCGAGGAGACGATGACGAGCTGGTACTTTATCTCCGAGCTTGACGTATGGGCGGAGGCCGGAACAAAGAGCCTCGTTCTGTTCGGCGATTCCATCACCGACGGCTACGGCTCGACCACCAACGGCTTCGACCGCTGGACCGATGTTTTGGCGAGAAAGCTCAAGGAAGATCCCGAGACCGAAAACATATCGGTGATCAACGAGGGCATAGGCGGCAACTCGGTGTTCGGCGGCCTCGGAACGGCGGCAAAGGACCGCTTTGAGCGCGACGTTCTGAACGTTCCCGGGATAAGGTACGTTGTTGTCCTTATAGGAATAAACGACATAGGCTACGCGAACGAAGACATCTCCGATTCGCTGACCGAGCAGTACAAGATCATGATAGACAAATGCCACGAAAAGGGCATAAAGATCTACGCGGGAACGATAATGCCGGTAAACGGAAACGGGTACTATTCGGAGCTTCACGAGCAGATAAGACTGAGCGTGAACGACTGGATATTAAATAAGGGCAAGTTTGACGGCGTTATAGATTTTGCCGCCGAGCTTTCAGACCCCGCCGACCCCTCTGCCCTTAAAGCGGAGTACAGCCTCGATAACCTCCACCCCAACCCCGACGGCTACGCCAAAATGGGCGAATACGCTTACGATATGCTCACCGGGTTCTGGGCGGAATAATATTCAGGCTCAAATCTTAAAAAGGTCATCTTTCAGCCCCTCTTATCTCGGAGGGGCTTTATTTTGAAATTTTTTGTTTTCATGAAACACTTGCGCCGATTTTCCGGATCATATAGACGAGGTCGGAAAGGAGAGGATAGACCTGGAGGACGAAAAGATAGTTGAGATGTTTTTGGCGCGGCAGGAGCTTGCGATAGAGGCGGTAAGGGCAAAGTACGGCAGGCTTTTATATTCGATCGCGGAAAAGCTTACCGGAAGCCGCAGCGACGCCGAGGAAGTCTTAAACGACACGCTGATGAGGCTATGGCAGAACATACCGCCCGCCAACCCGCAGAACCTTCGGGCGTACGCCTGTAAGACCGCAAGAAACGCCGCCTTTAAACAGCTTGAATACAACCTTGCTCAAAAAAGAAATTGCGGTTCCGAGCTTTTGCTCGACGAGCTTGAAGCTGTTCTTCCCGATAAAGACAGCGGCCGTCCGTTTGAAAATATCGACCTTAAGCTGCTGCTCGACGGCTTTTTGCGGGGTATGCGCCCTCTCGACCGCGCGGTTTTTTTAAAGAGATATTTCTTTTTCGACAGCGTTCCCGAAATTGCCGCCGACCTCGGGATAACGCGCGCCAGGGTCACGTCGATACTTTTTCGGGCGAGAAAAAAGCTTAAAGAAACGGTTTATGCGAAAGGAGAAGAATCAAAATGAAAAACTACAGGGTTTCCAAGGAACTCGGCGAAATAGACGAGGCGTTTATTGAAGAAGTGTTTGAATATAAAAGAAGATCCCGCTCATGGATAAAATACGCCGCCGCGGCAGCCTGCTGCGCTCTGGCGGTTGGAATATGCGCCGCCGCAGTTAAGACGCTGGGGTTAAAGCCCGCGCCTGAAAACGATGCAGCCGTTCCCGACTTCGCCTCAACCGCGCCGGTCGAAGATAACGCCGCCGTAACGGTAGAGGTGGAGCGTTCTTATGATGAGAGAATAGCCGCGGGAGAGGACGTCGAAATAGAGACTTATATAGACATACCCTACCGCATTTGGAATGAAAACTACGCCGGTTACGGGGATTTCACCTACACCCTTAAAAGCGTGATGATAAGCGACAAGTTCCCTGAGGGGATAACAAAGGCGGACATCTCGGGCGGGAATCTTGCCGTAAGCTTTGACGACGGCGGCGAGGAGGATTATATTCACCCCGAGGGCGACGATTCAAGATGGCTGACGGTAAAGGAATGCATAGATGACGACGGGCGTTACACCGGCCCAGGAAACGGCTATAAATGGGTATTTCTGACGGTAGACATAACCAACAACAGCGACGAGCAGGCGGTAAAGTTTCTTTCCTCGCTAAGGCTCGTCGGCGGCGAAATGCTCGACCTGCCGATATCTATAGACGGGGAAGTGGTTTCGGCAAGCTACCGCGAATACGAATACGGCGAGGAAGTGTGCTATTTGAGCGACAGGTACTTTGACTACGATACGTTTTACGGCATGACCTTGGGAGGAAATATAAGCGACGAAAAGCGCGAGGAGATACAAAACAGCGCCATAGAAAGGTACGGCAGCGTTGAAGCGTATCTCAGGGAGGTGTTCTACGGCGCGAGTCTGTTTGGAGCTAAGGAGACAAAAACCGTGACGGTGGGATTTCCGGTAAACAACTACTACGTTTACGGCGACCTCGCCCTCGAGCTGAACCCCGCGGGCCCGAGCGATAAGATCTCGTCGGTGTACATTCCGCTTAAATAAAGCTCATATGTCCGGTTTGTCTGCCGGAACCCCGGGCGAAGCCCCGGCGGCCCCGGAGGGGCCGCCGCTGCGGCAGCGCAGCTGCCGCTGGCCCCGCGCGCCGCGCGGGGCGGGCTTCGCCCGGGGCCCTGCCAGAGATCAGATATCAGAAAACAGAAATCAGATGTAGGTGAGGTAAGCGTGGCGGATAGCAGGGGCTTGCGGCAGGGGCAGAGGGTGGCGGCATAGGTGTAGAGAGTTTCGGCCTGCCCGCACGCCCTTTTGCTTTCCGCAAGCTTTGATAGAGCGTTCTATCTTCTATTCATCTAACATCTATCATCTAAAGATGAAAGCCCTAAAGGGCTGATTTTTTTATTATATTATGATAAAATAAAACGAACCGTTTTAGCTCTAAAACCGTACTTAATTATTGAGACACCCGAAAGGAGGCGACGGCTTTGGAGGACGCAAAAATAGTCGAGCTTTATTTCGCGCGCGATGAGCTCGCCGTTTCGGCCACGCGGGAAAAATACGGCAGGCTTTTATACAGTCTGGCGGAGAGGATATTGGGCGAAAAGCAGGACGCAGAGGAATGCCTTGACGATACGCTTTTAGCCCTATGGAACGCGATACCGCCCGAAAAGCCCGAGAGCCTTAAAGCGTATTCCTGCAAGACCGTGAGAAACCTGTCGTTCGGCCGCCTAAGCCGTAACCTTGCAAAAAAGAGGGCCGCAAACTCGGGCGTGCCGCTCGATGAGCTTGAAGCTTCGCTCTCGGACGGGCTTTCGCAGGCGCGGTTCTCAGACGCGGAATTTGGGATAGTTCTCAACAGCTTTCTTGGAAAGCTGAGGCCGACGGCAAGGGCGGTTTTCTTAAAGAGATATTTCTTTTTTGACACCGTTCCGGAAATTGCACGCGACCTCTGCATGAAGGACGAAAGGGTAAAATCCCTGTTATTCAGAACCAAGAAAAAATTCATCGGTTTTATTTCCGAAAAAGGGGAGGATAAACAATGAAGCAGTACCGTTACCTTGATCTTATAGGAAAAACGGATGAAAGGTTTATCAAAGAAGTGTTGGATATACATGATTCTGAAAGGAGAAGTATAACTATGTCCAAAAAAAGAATTGTTGCCGTTGCAGTAGCGGCGGCGTTGGTTTTGGCGCTGGGCGTTTCGGCAGTCGCCGCATACCTCAGAGGCCTCAACACTGTGGAAAAATACATAAGCGACCGCGAGGAGAGCATCAGGCTGCCCGAGAGCTTTGCAACCGTTGCCGCGCAGGACATCGGCACCGAAATAGAGCCGGAAGATGATGAAGCGTTCAACCCCGGCGACGCAAGAGCCACCGGCGTTATCGTGAGCCGCGACAGCTTTTACGCAACGGTGGAGATAAACGCCTCGGACGCAGGGCTTGACGATTACGACTACCCCGATTACTTCGACGGCAAATTCCAATCGGGAAAATTCGGAATGACCGCAGACGTCGACGGCGAGGAAGTGCTATTCGGCTATACCGGCAACACCCCGATGGTTTCCTGCGAGGACGGAATAATGACCCTTGTGATGCACTTCTCGGCGTATCTGCCCGAGGGCGTAGACGCGATAAACGTTGAAATAGGCGAGTTCGGCTATACAAGCTACGACAATCCTCCCGACAAGGAACATGTAGCGGTAAGCGACAAGGTTTACAGCTTCAGCATACCCGTCGACGAATCAGACATGGTAGTACCTGTAAACTCGGTAAACGAGGCGGAATGCGACGGCGTAAAGTTTACCGCGGCAGTAGACAGCCTCGGTCTGCACTTCTATCCTCAGCTTGAAATCAGCGAGGAGAACAACGAGACCGTCCGCGAGATTTTCGACACAAACAAAATAGGAATAAAAATGAAGGACGGCACCGAGATGAAGGGCCTGTTCTACGACACCTCCGTTCCGCATGTCTTAGCCGGCGGATTTATGGGCGCCGGGGAGACGTACTTCAGCTTTGAAACGCTCGTCGACGTTGAGGAGATCGAGAGCATTTCGCTGGGAGACGCGGTGTTCAAGTTTGAGTGATATTGGTTTGATTGATATATAGAAAGCTCATAAGATCGGCGCCCTGCAGAGATGCGGGGCGCGATTTTAGGTATTAGATATTAGATGAATAGATAATAGAGCGCTCTGTCAAAGTATGCGGAAAACAAAAGGGCGTGCGGATAGGCCGAAACTCTCTGCCACCGTTGCCGTCACCCTCTGCCCCTGCCGCAAGCCTCTGCCATCCGCCACGCTTACCTCACCTGCATCTGATTTCTGTTTTCTGACTTCTGACCTCTGGCAGGGCGAAGCCCCGGCGGCCGCAGGCCGCCGCAGCGGCAGCTGCGCTGCCGCTGGCCCCGCGCTTAAGCGCGGGGCGGGCTTCGCCCTGCCGGAGGGCAGATGTGTTCGCTGCGATTATACTATTTAAATCGCCCCGCTCACCCCTCCGCTTTTAGATGATAGAGGATAGATGATTAGAAGATAGAACGCCTTACTGTGAGTAATAGTGACAAAGTGCGACAACGCCACATTGATGAAAAGGTATTCGCTTCGCTCATACTATCTTAAATGATCCAGTTCATTGTGCCTCATTCACAGAAAAGTAGGACAGCCTGCCGCTGACTCACTATAAAAAGGTATTCGCAAATTTCCTCGCGGAAATTTCTCATGCTATTTGAATCACCCCACCCCCTGACCCCCTCCCCTCGAGGGGAGGGGGCGTTGCTATGCCCGGGCTTTCTGCAAAAAGCCGGGCGGGGAGGAGGGGCGCGAGTAGAAAACAGAGGTCAGATGACAGAAATCAGAAACGCTCTTTTGGAGGCTTGCGGTGCAGACTGCGACCGCCCGCGCCTTCCTTGTAAAAAGGTATTCGCTTACCCTCAAACTATCAATTGCTCTCAGCACCCATATTAACTAACTACTAACAACTAATCTCTAACTACTATCCGCTCACCCCAACCCCTCCCCTCGAGGGGAGGGGGCGCTGCTATACCCGGGCTTTCTGCAACAAGCCGGGCGGGGGGGAGGGGCGCAAGTAGAAAACAGAGGACAGATGTCAGAACTCAGAAGCGCTCCGCCCGGGGTGGGAGTGACAGAGAGCGTGGCCTCCTTCCACAACATTTCCCCCTCCTCAAGGCCGTTTTCAAAATTCTAACACCTAATATCTAACATCTACCCTCATCTCGGTCGACGGGAGGCAGTACAAAATTTATGGGAAAGCTCCGGCAAACGAGTTTTTGTCGATATCAGAAGACGCAAAATAACGCGGCAGCCGTAAATAAATAATTATATGATCCGCTCTTTCGGGGCGGATTTTTATTTTGACCGCAACTTTTTCCGCAGAATTTTCGACATATTAAGTAGAGGACGCCGGAAAGGAGGATCAGTTTGGAGGACGAAAGAATAATCGGTCTTTACTTTGCGCGCGATGAAAAGGCCGTTGAAGCCACCGAGGAAAAATACGGCAGGCTTCTTAAAAAGATATCTCTGAATATTCTCGGCTCGTCCGAGGACGCCGCCGAATGCCTCAACGACACGCTTTTAAGGCTTTGGCAGAAGATACCTCCCGAGCGGCCCGACGACCTTAAAATTTACGCCTGCCGGATAATCAGAAACGCCTCGCTCGACATGCTTAAGCGCAGGCTTGCAAAAAAGCGTTTCCCCGACGTCGAGGTGCCGCTTGATGAGCTCGAAGGCTCGCTTGCAGATATAAGCTCGGGCGGGGAATTTGACCGAAGCGAGTTTTCTATGATCCTCGACAGATTTTTACGGGAACTGAGGCCGGAATCAAGAGTCGTATTTTTAAAGAGGTATTTCTTTTTTGATTCCGAGCCGCAGATAGCCGCCGATCTCGGGATATCGGAATCAAAGGTAAAATCTCTGCTTCACCGCGCAAGGATAAGGTTCGGAAAATACTTACATTCTATGGAGGAAGATCTATGAAGGACTATCGCAGGCTTGAGGAATTGGGAAACGTCGACAGGGCGTTTTTGCAGGAAGTGTTTGAATATACCGATAAAGCAAACTCGGAAAGAAGAAAAATAACCGTTAGCAGAAAAAAACTCGCCGCTGTCGCCATAGCCGCGGCCGTTGCAATATCTGCGGCAACGTCCGTATTTGCGGCGGCCAACGGCTTCGGGCCGCTTAAAATGCTGTTTGATAAATCTGCCCCCGACGTCAGCGAAAACCCGACCGCCGCCAATCTGCCCATAGCGAATGTTGAAGAAATAGGAAACGCGCCGGAGCCTGTGACCGATGACTTTGCGCCCGGGGATTTCAGGCTTGTAAGCTCGGTGTGCGATGAATATTCCTTCCTCGGCGTCGTTGAATTTAACGCGGCCGGGTATGACATTCCGGAAAACCTTGAAGAGGACAGCCCGCTGCACTGGGGCGTAACCACCGGCCAGACCTTCGGCAGAACCCCGACGGTGACCTTTGAATCCCGCGAGGGCGATATACTGACCTACATCATAAGCATAACCGAGGAGGGAAGGATCCCCGACAGCTTTACCTTGCACTTCGGCGAAAACGGATATGTTGACGACGAGAGCTGGTATGTCGGCCTCAGCGGAAACGGCAAGGGCGTTACCGTCGACACAACTAAGCTAAACGTTACAAAGGCTGTCGAATCGGCGGCGAGCATAGACGGAATGATAGACATCAGGGCAAAGCTCGTGCCGCTCGGGCTGATACTTCTTTACGACCCCGCGCAGGTTAGCGAATGGGAGGCAGCGACCGGCGAAAGCTGGCTGAAATATTCGATGACAAGGGAAAACGCGTTTCTTAAAATTGAAATGAAGGACGGCACGGTATTTGAACAAAACTACGACTTTGCCTACGGATACGATTCGTACCGCGACCTTGACGCGGGCGAAAAGGGGATAAGAATATCCTTTGCGGTTCCGCTTGAAACCGACAAGGTTGCAAAAATCACCTACTGCGGGGCGGAGTTCCGGTTCTGAGCGCGGCTGCGCGGGATAGCCGGTAGTGCCTGCTATCCGTTACCTTGCCGCGGCTGCTTTGCGCTGCCTTGCTGCTTGCTGCAGACCCCCGGGCGAAGCCCCGGCGACCCCTGCGGGGTCGCCGCCCCGCGCGCCAAGCGCGCGGGGTAGGCCGTTTCGCAGAAACGGCCGAGGGCTTCGCCCATGCCCAGAGGTCAGAAGTCAGATATCAGAAATCAGAGGCAGTTGGAGCAAGGGCAGCGGATAGCAGAATCCTTGCGTTATGCGCAGAAGGTTACGGCAACAGTGGCAGTAAGTTCCACCATACCCGCTCGCCCTCATCTTCCCGCAAGCCCGGTAAAAGCACCTCTGACCTCTGATCTCTGACATCTGTCTTCTAATTGGGAAGTGTCTAAATCGCCCGCATTATTTTTTATTTTTAAAATCGTCGCCATAGGCGACACCTTGAAATTCTGACTTCTGA
>CANRHA010000050.1 GCA_947630315.1 uncultured Clostridia bacterium | reverse complement strand
TCGGAGAGATATGCATAAAGACCTCCGACGGCGCGCCGGTAGGGCTCTATAAAGAATATTACCTCAACGAGGAACTCACCCGCGAGGCTTGGCACGACGGCTACTACCACACCGGCGATACCGCATGGCGCGACGAGGACGGCTACTTCTGGTATGTGTCCCGCGTCGACGACGTTATCAAGTCCTCCGGCTACCGAATCGGCCCGTTCGAGATCGAGAGCGTCATCATGGAACTGCCCTATGTTCTGGAATGCGGCGTTTCGGCCGTGCCGGACGAAATAAGGGGCCAGATAGTTAAGGCGAGCATAGTTTTAACGAAGGGCACCGTTGGCACCGACGAGCTTAAAAAAGAGATCCAGAACTATGTAAAGAGCCACACCGCGCCCTATAAGTATCCGAGGGTAATAGCCTTCAGAGACGAGCTTCCGAAGACGATAAGCGGAAAGATCCAGAGAAACAAGCTGTAATGCATATCGGCCTAATAAGAGGTGAACATGAAAAGGGTAACGCTTTTTGCCGGCCATTACGGCAGCGGCAAGACAAATCTGGCGGTGAATTGGGCGCTTGAGCTTAAAAAGACCCATGAACGGGTGGTAATTGCCGACCTCGACATTGTAAACCCGTATTTTCGCACCAAGGATTCCGCAGAGATGTTAAGCGCCGCCGGGATAGAGGTAATATCGCCCGAGTTTGCAAACTCAAACGTCGATCTGCCGGCGCTTCCCGCCGAGCTTTACGGCGTTGTTCAGAACCGGCAGCGGCACGCGGTTTTAGATATTGGCGGCGACGACCGCGGGGCCTATGCCCTCGGCAGGTTTACGCCCTATATCTTAGAGGAAAACGACTTTGATATGGTCTTTGTCGCAAACTTCATGCGGCCGCTCACCCAGACCCCCGAGGACGCTCTCGGGGTGATGCGCGAAATAGAGCAGGCCGGGGGAATACCCTTTACATCGATAGTAAATAACACCAACCTCGGCAGGCTCACCGACCGCGAAACGGTCCTTTCGGGGATTAAAAAGGCCGAGGAGCTTTCAAAGCTTGCCGGCCTGCCGCTCGGCTGCACCACCGTTGAGGAAAAGCTGTGCCGCGAGCTGAATATAAGCGGCACGGTTCCGATAGTTTTACAGAGGAGATATTTTGATATCATATAGATTCGGAGGTATAATATGGCAAAAGTAACATTTTTAACAGACGTTTGCAAGGGCTGCGGGCTGTGCGTAAACGCCTGCCCTCGGGGGCTGATAGTCCTCGAGAAGGAAAAGATCAACAAAAAAGGTCATTCGCCCGCCGGTATAACCGACGAATCGAAGTGCATCGGCTGCGCGTGCTGCGCGATGATGTGCCCCGACTGTGTTATAACGGTCGAGAAATAGGAGGGATAACATGGCAAAGGTTCTTATGAAGGGCAACGAGGCTATCGCCGAGGCTGCGATACGCTCGGGCTGCCGCCACTATTTCGGCTACCCTATAACTCCTCAGACCGAAATTGCCGCGTATATGGCAAAGAGAATGCCTAAGATCGGCGGAACATTCTTACAGGCCGAGAGCGAGATTTCGGCGATAAATATGGTTTACGGCGTTTCCTCGGCGGGCTTGCGGGTAATGACTTCAAGCTCAAGCCCCGGAGTTTCGCTCAAACAGGAGGGAATCTCCTACCTTGCGGGCTGCGACCTTCCGGCGCTTATAGTAAACGTTCAGCGCGGCGGCCCCGGTCTCGGCGGGATACAGCCCTCGCAGTCGGACTACTTCCAGGCTACAAAGGGCGGCGGCCACGGCGATTACAGGCTGATAGTTCTGGCGCCCGCCTCGGTTCAGGAGATGGCCGATCTGACCGCAAAGGCGTTTGATCTTGCCGATAAATACCGTATGCCGGCTATGCTTTTGGCCGACGGCACCATAGGACAGATGATGGAGCCGGTAGAGCTTCCCGAGGATATGCGCACAGCGGTTTATGAAAAACCCTGGGCCGTAACCGGAACTCAGGGCAAGCGTGAGCACAATATAGTGAACTCGCTCTACCTTGTTCCCGAACAGCTTGAAAAGAAGAATATTGAAAGATACGAGCGCTACAGGCTCTACGAGCAGAACGAGGTCATGGTCGAGGAATACATGACCGAGGACGCGGACGTCTGCGTAGTTGCGTTCGGAATTGCCGCGAGGGTCTCCAAAAACGCGATAACCGCCGCCCGTGCCAAGGGAATAAAGGCCGGACTTATCCGCCCGATAACCTTATATCCCTTCCCGAAGGAAGCAATACGCAAGGCCGCAGGACATGTAAAGGGCTTTGTTTCGGTAGAGCTTTCAATGGGCCAGATGATAGACGATATACGCCTCGCTGAGGGCTGCGCAAAGCCGGTAACGCTCTGCAACCGCGTAGGCGGAATGATACCCTCGCCCGACGAAGTTCTTAAGGCGATCGAGAAGATGGAAGGAGGAGAATTTTAATGGCTGTTGTATTTTCAAAGCCGAAGGCGCTGACCGACGCACCGCTCCACTACTGCCCGGGCTGCACCCACGGCATTATCCACAGGCTTGTAGCCGAGGCTATAGACGACCTTGACATTCTCGGCAAAACGGTAGGCGTAGCGCCGGTAGGCTGCGCGGTAATGGCCTACGATTACTTCTCCTGCGATATGGTCGAGGCCGCCCACGGCCGCGCTCCCGCCGTTGCGACCGGCCTCAAAAGAGCGATGCCCGACAGGATAATATTTACATATCAGGGCGACGGCGACCTCGCCTCGATAGGCATGGCCGAAACGGTCCACGCCGCAACGAGAAACGAAAACATCACGGTAATATTTGTAAATAACGCGATATACGGCATGACCGGCGGGCAGATGGCTCCCACATCTCTGCCCGGTCAGGTAACTCAGACCTCGCCCTACGGCAGAGACGTCAAAACTGTGGGCTACCCCATAAAAGTCTGCGAGCTTTTATCCGGGCTTGACGCGCCCTATTATATCGAAAGAGTAGCCGTGAACAGCGTAAAGAACGTCACGAGGGCGAAAAAAGCGATAAGGCGGGCGTTTGAGAACCAGATAGAGGGCAAGGGCTTCTCGCTCATCGAAGTTATATCGAGCTGCCCGACAAACTGGGGAATGACCCCGCAAAAGGCGCTCGATTGGGTAGAGAGCGACATGATACCCTACTACCCGCTCGGCGTTTACCGCGATAAATCGGCAAAGGAGGCGGAGTGATGTATACTCAGATACTCATAGCCGGGTTCGGCGGACAGGGAATACTCTTTGCCGGAAAGGTTTTGGCCTATAAGGGCCTGACCGAGGACAGGCAGATAAGCTGGCTGCCGTCATACGGCCCCGAAATGCGCGGCGGCACCGCGAACTGTTCGGTAATAGTAAGCGACACGCCGGTAGGCTCGCCGATAGTCCACGACCCCGATATACTGATAGTAATGAACCTGCCCTCGCTTGATAAATACGAGAACGACGTTGTAAAAGACGGTTTTATCTTTGTCGATTCTACCCTCATTGAGCGCAAGGTTGAAAGGCAGGACGTAAAGGCGGTATATATCCCCGCGACAAAAATGGCCCGCGATCTCGGAATACCGACTCTCGCCAACATGATTATTCTGGGCAGGGTCATCCGCGAGACCGGCGTTGTAAGCATGGACGGCTTAAAGGACGCCCTCGCCAAGACGGTTTCGGCAAAGCATCAGGATCTTATAGAGGCCAACCTTAAGGCGATCGAGGCCGGGTACAATTACGGCGAATAAAATTTGCGCAGGGTGTTGCAATCCGGCGAAAAGGGTATTATAATATATCCCGGAATTTGATTTTTCATCAGGAGGAATAAATTATGCTCGACATTAAGATTCAGAAGACGACCGAGCCCAAGAGGATACCTCAGAAGGGCGAGCCTTTAGGCTTCGGCCACATTTTCACCGACCACATGTTCATCATGAACTACACCGAGGGCAAGGGCTGGCATGACCCGAGAATAGTTCCGTTCGGCGACATAACCCTCAGCCCGGCGGCGATGGTCTTGCACTACGGTCAGGAGATGTTTGAGGGCCTCAAGGCATACAGAGGCTCGACCGGCGACGTTTACCTCTTCCGCCCCGATATGAACGCCAAGCGCGCAAACGAATCGAACAAGAGGCTCTGCATTCCGGCTATACCCGAGGAGGATTTTGTTCAGGCTGTAAAGGCCGTCGTCGACGTCGACAGGGCGTGGGTGCCCTATGAAGAAGGCACATCGCTCTACATCAGGCCGTTTGTCATATCTACCGACCCTCACCTCGGCGTTGCGCCCTCTAAAACGTATCTGTTTATAATCATTCTCTCGCCCTCGGGCGCATACTATGAGAGCGGCCTCGCCCCTGTAGGAATATGGATAGAGGACGAATATGTAAGAGCTGTCCGCGGAGGAATGGGATTTGCCAAGACGGGCGGAAACTATGCGGCTTCGCTTGCCGCGCAGGTCAAGGCGCATGACAGCGGTTACTCTCAGGCCCTCTGGCTCGACGGCGTAGAGAGAAAGTATATTGAGGAAGTCGGCTCGATGAACATAATGTTCAAGATAAACGGCAAGGTGGTAACGCCTATGCTGAACGGCTCTATCCTCCCGGGAATCACCCGCAACTCGATACTTCACCTCTGCCGCGACTGGGGATATGAAGTTGAGGAGAGAAGGATATCGGTCGACGAGCTGATTGAAGCCGCTCACTCGGGCGCGCTCGAGGAAGTCTTCGGAACCGGCACCGCGGCGGTAGTTTCGCCGGTTGGAAAGCTAAGGTACAAGGACGATGTTATCGAGATCGGCGGAGGCAAGATAGGCGAGCTGACGCAGAAGCTGTACGACGAGCTGACCGGGATCCAGTGGGGCAAAAAGGAAGACCCTTACGGCTGGAGAGTAACGGTATAATAAAAGCTCCTTGCGAGGAAACTTGACGATATGACAGCCTGTGTGATAAACCGGGATCTAAGGAAAAGAAAGAATGGAAGATAAAAGATATTACTTGATAATATTGACAAAATCCGTACAGCCGAAAGGGGAATTGACAGGATCAGAAGAAACCTAAAAACAGATACGGCCGATGTTGTTGAGTATTGCAAAGTTGACGATATCATAATTACTATCAATTCATATAGTTACACAATTATAACGGCACATATTGTCAAGTAAATCCCGATTTATCCGTAAGATGAATTTAATATCGCACCTCTATACACAAAAGCAGACGTTTTTACGCCTGCTTTTGCTGTTTTATGCGGAACTGCCCGAGGGGTGATTTTTTATGGGGTGGGGGGAATCCCTCTCATTTAAAAATAAATCTCAGATAATTATAAATGTGCGGGCAGATGGTCTTTCCCCAGTGCTCGCCGCCGCTGACCATGTGCCAGATGTGCGGCACGCCGTTGTCGGTGAAGATGTTGTGGTACTTTTCGGGATTGTCATATACAACGGTGTCGTTCGAGCCGGCGCTTATCATTACAAGATAGGGCGTGTTCTCCTCCGAAAATACCATATCCTCGGCGGCAACACAGTCGTCGGTAAGGCCGGGAGCCGGGCATACGGCGCCTATGTATCCGAATTTATCGGCGCACTTTATACCTATGTTCAACGCCTCGCGTCCGCCCATCGAAAAGCCGGTTATGGCGGTGTTTTCCCTGCCTGTTGCAACCGGGTAGTTTTCCTCAATGTAGGGCATAAGCTCCTCGGTGAGCTCGGTTATGAACGCGTCATAGGCGGCGTTGTTTTCGGGATTCATGCCGTCGCAATCCTCTTTTGTCGGATGGCAGAAGATATCGGGAAATACTACGATCATGTCGGCCGCTTCGCCCGATGATATAAGATTTCCCAAAACCTCACGGAACTTTATGCTGCCGTCGCCCTGATCCAAGAGAGAATACTCGTCGCCCCAGTAGCCGTGAAGGGCATAGAGAACGGGGTACTTTTTTGATGTGTCGTAACCCGCCGGCAGAAGAATGTTTGCATAGCGGTCTCTGTCAAGATAATCGGAGTGGTAGGTTATGTGTTCAAACTCGCCGTACTCAACGCCGTCAGAGAGGGTTGTGGCGTTGCTCGGCGTAAATTCAGAGAGATTTTCCTCGGCGTATTTTAAAAGATCTTCCGGTGACATTCTCACGGTTTTTTCCTCCTCTGGAATATTTTCGGCGACTGAATCGGCCGAGACCGCAGCGCCTTCGGGAACATTTTCTGTGTTGGCCGCGCAGGAGCTAAGGAGCAGCGCCGCGGCAAAAATAATAACTGCAAATTTTTTCATATCAAAACCTCCGCAGTCAAAGCATACCATAAAAGCGCCCGCCGTTCAAGCGGCATTCTTAACATATTTTAATTTTCTTTTTGGTGATAGTGTATAATTATGGGAAATTGTACAGCGAGGGATTGATGGATCGTAATGGGAGGCTTCGATATTCGCCCCTCGTCTCCTCCTATATTCTCCCCCTCTGACATCTATCCATCTAAAAAGCAGCCCTTCCGGACTGCTTATATTTCACACTTCTTTACATTTTTCTGACGGCAGCCGTCAAGCCCCGGAGCCTCTCTGCCCGCGATCCGTCATACTTTCCTTGCCATTGCCCGGCATCCACGAAACATCATGCCGCCGGCAGAGTCAGTTGTAAATTGCTGCGCGGGTACGCCTATCTACATGCCGCCGCCTCTGATTTGCTCCGCGCTCAAAAGTGGAATATAGCCGTCGTCTATATTTGTATAGTGATTTTCCGCGGCGGCTATTTTAAAGATTCCGTCCTCGCGGGTGAGCTTTAAAACGGTTATCATATACTCGCCCTCGTCGCCCTCGCCAATCATTTCGCGGTACACCTCGAGCACGGCGTTGTCGTAGTCCTGCGGGTCCTCAACACAATGCCATGTGTCGCTCACGTCGCTGCCCTTGCCGCCGGCGTCAAGAACATACGTCATACCGCCGTTATCGGTATACAGCCCGTTTGAGAGGTAGTATTCGGCCAGATCATCGGTAAAAAGCCCGTTCATGAAGCTTTCAAGCTGTCGCCATTCGGCAAAGCCCTCCTCGGTCACGGGGTAGTACTCTTTGCCGTCTATCATCGTCCTGCCGCCGGAATATGACAGCGTGCCGTACAGATAGATCCTCTCAAACGTCAGGTAGTCGGTAACGGTTTTTATTGAATCGAGGCTGTTTTTTGCCGCCGTCAGCGATACAAACTCATCGGCGCTGTTCCAACCTATGCCGGTGTCGGTGTGAACGTAATACGTCTCCGAGATCTCATGTCCGTCCGCGTCGGTTGCGTAAACATATATAATGCTCATGCCCTCGGGAGAGTACTGCTGTATTTGGGAAACGCAGTTTTCCGCATCATAATTATCCTGCAAAAAGGTAAGTTCCGCAAGGCTTCCCAGCTCGGTAATGCTCATCGGCTGAGCTTCCTCGGCGTTCCCTTCTCCCTCAAACCTGCCGGTATCGGCGTTGTAGATGTACCCGACAAAGTCGTCGTCCTCGTAGCAGCCGAAGCTTATCCTTTGGCTGTCTATCCAGTTGAAATATTGGGTGCAGCGGCTGCTTGCGCCGGCGGGTTTCGGTATCTGCGATTCCTCGCCGCTTGAAATGTCATATATCCAAAGGCAGTCGCTCAGGGCTGGGCCGTCGGGCCCGATATATTTATTAGATGAATAAACTATCTTCGTTCTGTCTGGATTTGCCTGCGGGTGATTTACCCATCTTAAGTCTTCTCCGAACATCTCTGCGAAGTTGTTGAAGTCGTACCCGCTCAGGGTCTGAGACAAAACCGGCTCGGTTTCTCCGGTTTCAAAGTTGAGAAGGTAGATCTGCTGATCTGCGATGTCGTGCCAAGCATAGACCAAAAGCCTGTTTTCGTCGAGCGCGCAGATCTCGTCGACCTCCTCTCCGCGGCCGTCGGTGAATGAGTCTACAAATTCGCCGTCGCTTGTGTATCTGAATGTCACGGCGACGTTGTGCGCGATCTCGCTGACTGCGCTTTCGCCTGCTTTTTCAGCGTCATACCGCCCGGTGAAATCGGGATCAAAGTAAAATTCCCTCTGTACAAACCTGTTGACCGGGGCGAGCCAGTCATAGCTGTCATAGTCGGTGACATAGTCCTGCGAGTTCTCGGCGATCCGGTACCCGTCGGGAGTATTTTCAAGTATAAGCTTTACGATGTAATACTCGCCGACCTCGTTGCTGTCCCATTCGCGGTAGAAGTCGAGGCGGGTCCGCCCGTCTTCAAGCTCCTCGGTTCCGTAGATATAGTCGGGCGAGACGTACCAGCCTACTCCGCCCCACATCAGCGAGAAGGTCTTTCCGTCCTGATCGATATAGCGCCCGTCGGAGAGATACGCGTCGGCAAGCTCATCTGTGAAGAGTCCGCGCACAAAACCTTCAAGCTGCCGCCATTCGGTGAAGCCCTCCTGAACGACAGGGTAATAAAGGTCGCCGTTTAGGGTGATCCCGTCGTCGGGGCCTATTTCCCTGTCATCGGGGCCGTTTATGCTGCCGATGTTGAGAGAATCGACGGTGTAAATCTGTTCAAATAAGATATAGCGGTTAATTATATCTTCAAATTCCGCGTCGGTTTGATTTTCGGCCGCGCCTACGCGTTTTGCAGTAAAATGAGGGCCGATATACTCGTCGGAGCGGATATTGTCAAAATCAAAAGAATATTCCACACCGTATGAATCAAGCATGTTAAATATCAGCGTGTTCGGCTCATCTCCCTTTACAAGCTCGGTATAGCCAAAGCATGCGCCGGGGGATTCGCCGCCGATATCAGACATATCGCCCATCAGAAGCCGCAGTTCGCCGTCCTTTACGGCGTAGAAAGCGCCTGTATTTGAATCCTCGCCGATATAGTTAAGCTCTATTATCGGCAGCTCCATATCAAACGCCGAAAGGTACGAGGGAACGTCGTCTTCGCGGATTTTGTAGTGCGCCTGAGACGCGCCGATAAATTCGGCGGGCGCGGGGCATGTTGACGATATATGTCTGCCGTCGGCGCTTATGCCGAGCTTTAAACGAATAGTGCTGATGACCTGCGGCTCGGATTCATCGCGGTAAACGCCCTCGCCTAAAAGGTAAACCGATTCGCCGCCGGCCTCCGTTTTTGCAAAGAGTATCTTCGGGGCGGCGCTGTCCGAAAATTCCGCCTCATCGGCGTAGCACGAGCGGTCAAGAGAGGGGATATCAGCAGTTTTATAGCTTATATAACCGTCAATTTCGTTCGGCAGGGCGTCAGACCTCGACACGGCGTTTGTAAGCAGGCAGACGGCTGAAATAATTATCACCAAAACTGCAGCGATAATCGCCCAGGCCCTCGGCTTTTTCATCTTTAAAACGCCTTTTATCCTCGTCTTTATATCCGATTCGCCAAAGCCTAAAAGCCCGCTGAAGGATATTCCGTTCTGCTTCATCGAGATATTTAACAGGGCGTTGGCGTAGTCTTTTTTGTGTTCGGCATGAAGGGCGCTTATCGCCTTTTCGTCGCAGGAAAGCTCCATGTCGGTCGTCATCAGCTTTATGCCGAGCCAAACCGCCGGGTTGAACCAATGCAGCGCCATTACCGGCACGGTAAGAAGCTTTACAAGGTGATCTTTGCGGTGTATGTGCGCCCTCTCATGGGCGAGTATGCAGAGAGCGTCCGCGTCGGAAAGCCCCTCGGGGAGGTAGATGCGCGGGCGGAATATCCCGAAAACAAAGGGCGACTCAATATTTTTGCAGATAAAATATCCGTCGGCCTGTTCCGAATTTCTCACCGAAAGCGCCACGCGGATATAACTTGCAGCGCACCATATGACTACAAAAATCGCAACCGCAAGCCAAATCCATGGGAGAACATCGGCTGCGGATATGCTTTTTACTGCCGCGGCAGACGGAGCGGCGGGGATATCGGCAGGGGAGGGAGCTGCGGTAAC
>CANRHA010000049.1 GCA_947630315.1 uncultured Clostridia bacterium | reverse complement strand
GCGTAGCGCGGGGCCAGCGCGCCGCAGGCGCGCTGCGGCGGCCTCCGGCCGCCGGGGCTTCGCCCGGGGTGCGGCTCATCGCTCACCATCAATCAGCCCTCCGGGCTGCGACATCACAGCCACGATGAGGTCATGGCAGCATCAGAAGCGGAACGCGGAACCGGTAATCATCTGCAAACAGTGCAAGCCAAGATGACCTCAACCCCGATTTTTCACGACTTGCGGAGAAAAGGCACAGATACCCCAACTCACAAAGAATCTTCACCCGAGCTACAGGCAATTGTAATACAGATACATAAAAACCTCAGGAAGGCAGTCTGCTCCCCTGAGGTTTATACTTTGCAAATTTTAAAGCGCGAGACATACATCAAATGGGAACACAGCTCCGCTTAAATTTCACTTTTTATTCCCCGAGAGCACCGAGGAGTCGTCCGAGAAGATCCAGACGGAGCCGTTGTCGCCCTCATTTTCGTTCTGAAGTATATTCAGGTGCATCCAGAGGCCGTCGACCTTTTTATATGATAGCTGGACCGTGCCGCCGTTTCTGAGCTTTTTGGCGAGATCGTCGTAATCCAGCATGTCGTCAAACTTATCCGCGTAATCGGGGTCGACGTAGGTGTTGATGTACATTCTCAGCGCCTTCGAGAAGCAGTAATCCGTCTTCTGAAGCATAACGCGGAAGTAATCCGGCGCGTAAATGTGCCTTATCGTGTCGCGCTGATGGTTTAAGAAGTACACCCCTGCAAACCTCTTTGCCAGAAGCTTTATCAGGTACTCCTCGTCCTTCTTTTCGGTCAGGAGTTTTTCCATTTCGTCGTTGATCTCTTTGCGGCGGTGCCTGTCCTTGTTGAGCTTGTAGTACGTCTCCTTGTCCTCGCGCATCTTAAGCTCGGCTTCGCCTATAATTCGGCGGACAAAGTGGGTATCGGTTCCGCCGGCGATCCCTACCGCGATCTCGTAGCCGTCCTTAATCAGTTCTTTTCTAACCTCGGCTATAAGATGCTCCACGCTTCGCGGAGAAAGCCCTCGGCACATTACAACAAACTCATCGCCGCCTATGCGGTAGCTTCTCTCATCGGGAAACGCGGCTCTTAAGGTATCCGCGACGGTGCAGAGCATATCGTCTCCCGCCTGATGCCCGAGGCTGTTATTGAGTTCATGCAGGCCGTTTACATCTATATAAGCGCAGCTGAAACGGCGCAGGCAGCATTTTTCAAGTTCGGCTATGTCCTCGTTGTACTTGTGGCGGTTGTATAACAGGGTCAGCGCGTCGCGGTTATAAATTTCAACAAGCTCATCGCGCGAGCGCAGCGCCGAAAGGTACTCTTCATGAATGTCCTTAACGTACAGGATCACTACCTGATCGTCGTCTTTATATTCGATACTCGGAACGAGGTCGAGCTGTACCCAGCGGAATATTTCCCCCTGCTTGCGGCGGTAGCGGCAGCTGTATGTTGCAGGCTCCTTTCTGAACTTTTCGCGCAGCGTAGGCAGATCGACAAAAGCGCGGTATGTACTGACGTCCTCCTCAAAAATATTTCCGTTGGCAACGAACATCTCGAACCACCCCGAGATCGTCGGCGGCAGCTGAGACGGGTCCTCTGCGGTTTTTATAATGCTGTAGGCGTTCTTTGTGAGGTTTACCTTAAGGATCTTATAGTACATCTCCGAAAGGTTTTTAAGCGCGTCCACCATCGTCGTGGTGTCCGAATCGGCGGTACGCCATACAAACAGCACCGCGGGCTTTTCGGGCGAGCAGTCGTGCGGGGCGATAACGCCGAAAGTCACCCATCTGTACCCTTCGGGAACCTTGCGTTTAAAGCTGTAAACCGCTCGGCGATCCACCGAAAAGGCTCTCATGCGAACATATTCTGGATCGGCAAATCTTAAATATCCTTCGGCGTATTCGGGTGAAACGTCTCCTTTTTCTACCTGTCTCTGAATATAAGAATATATGCTCTTTATGCCCGAGGTGTCTATATCCTGAAAATCCGGATCCATCTTTACAAATAGAAACTCTCCGGTATTGACGTCAACAACGGCGAGTTTGGCGAAACTGTCATAAAGAGCATTTTTGGTAAAATCTGATATATCTATCCGATTTTCCATGTGACAACCTTCTTTTCAGCTTTTTTATCTTTATAATTCTATCAAATCAAACGCCGCGTGTCAAGTGCTGCATTAAAGTAAAATTTCATTTTTCGCCGGGGCGGCAATATTGACAACCGGCGTTTATCCTGATATAATAAGCTTTAAAGAAGCGCGCAGCGCTATCTTCAGCCGACAATATTAAAAAGGAGAGATAATTTATGGAACTTAAGGGCAGCAAAACCGAAAAGAATCTTCAGGCCGCTTTTGCGGGCGAATCTCAGGCGAGAAACAAGTATACTTACTTTGCCTCCGTCGCCAAAAAAGAAGGCTACGAGCAGATAGCCGAGATATTCTTAAAGACGGCCGACAACGAGAAGGAGCACGCAAAGCTCTGGCTCAAAGAGCTTAAGGGGATCGGCACCACCGCCGAGAACCTTGCAGCGGCAGCCGACGGCGAGAACTACGAGTGGACCGACATGTACGAGACCTTTGCCAAAGAGGCAGAGGAGGAGGGCTTCACCGCTCTTGCTTACAGATTCCGCGCCGTAGCCGCCATCGAAAAGGCTCACGAGGAGAGATACCGCGCCCTTCTCAAAAACGTTGAGATGCAGAAGGTCTTTGAGAAATCCGAGGAGACGATGTGGGAATGCCGCAACTGCGGACACCTTGTGATCGGCAAGAAGGCCCCCGCCATCTGCCCCGTCTGCTCTCACCCGCAGAGCTTCTTTGAGGTAAGAAAAGAGAATTACTAAACCGCAATAAACCTGACCGCCCGGGGAACCCTCCCCGGGTGGGGTTTTTATAACCATAAAAACAAAGACCGGGAGTTTCCTCTCGGTCTTTATTATTTTAGTCGAGCTCTTTTACGCCCGTATACAGTTCGTAGTACCTGCCCTTCATTTCGAGCAGCTGGTCGTGGTCGCCGCGCTCGATTATCTCGCCCTGCTCCAAAACCATTATGGCGTTAGAGTTTCTTACTGTCGAAAGGCGGTGGGCTATAACAAACGTGGTGCGGTCCTTCATAAGTCTGTCCATGCCGTGCTCGATATGCCGCTCGGTTCGGGTATCTACCGACGACGTAGCCTCGTCAAGAACGAGTATAGGCGCCTTTGATACCGCCGCCCTCGCTATGTTCAGAAGCTGGCGCTGGCCCTGCGAAAGGTTTGCGCCGTCGCCCTCAAGGACCGTATCGTAGCCCTTTTCAAGCCTCATTATAAAGCTGTGGGCGCTGGCGGTCTTTGCCGCGGCAACTATCTCCTCGTCGGTGGCGTCAAGCCTTCCGTAGCGGATATTCTCCTTGACGGTGCCGGTAAACAGGTGCGTGTCCTGCAGAACCATAGCTATATTATCGCGCAGCCAATCGCGGTCGTAATCGTTTATGTTCTTGCCGTCGATGGTTATCTCGCCCTCTTCTATGTCGTAGAAGCGGTTCAGAAGGTTCGTGATGGTTGTTTTTCCCGCGCCGGTAGA
Organism: uncultured Clostridia bacterium; assembly: GCA_947630315.1. Taxonomy (GTDB): domain Bacteria; phylum Bacillota; class Clostridia; order Oscillospirales; family Ruminococcaceae; genus Faeciplasma. The sequence goes on along the minus strand of CANRHA010000049.1, from coordinate 6,351 downwards.
GCCTACAAAGGCTATCTTCTGGCCGGGGTGAGCGTAAAGGCTGATGTGCTTTAGAACCGTCTTTTCGGGTACATATCCGAAGCTTACGTCGTTTAATACAACGTCTCCGCGTATCGGATCTCTTAAAGCCCCGGGCTTGTTCTCCTTTTCGGGCTCGGTGTCCATGACCTCGAAAACTCTCTCCGCTCCGGCGAGGGCCGCAAATATCGTCGTCATCTGCTGGGAGATCATGTTTATAGGCATCGAGAACTGGCGGGAGTAGTTTGCAAACAGGGTAAGCGCGCCGGCGGTCAGCATTCCCGAGATCATCAGTATTCCGCCAACGCCGATAGTGACGCCGTAGCTTATCTGAGAGGTATTGCCCATTATCGGACCCATAACGCCGCCCCAGAACTGCGCCCTGAACTGTTTGTCGCGCATGTCGTCGTTCAGCTCGTCAAATTCCTTGATGCAGGTGTCCTCATGGTTGAACACCTTTATTACCTTCTGGCCGGTGACGGTTTCCTCGGTGTAGCCGTTTACCGCGCCGAGAGCCGCCTGCTGGCCGCTGTAGTAGCGCGAGGATAGCCTTGCTATCGCCTGGCCGCCGAGGGCGAAGATCGGGATAAACGCGACGGTTATAAGCGTGAGTATCCAGCTTGTAGTTATCATGAACACAAACGTGCCTATAAGCTGGACCGCTCCCGAGAAGAACGAGGTCAGCGAGTTGTTTATCATTACATCGATGTTGTCGATATCGTTTGTGAACCTCGACATTACCTCGCCGGTGGGGTTCTGGTCGAAGTACCTTACCGGCAGGCGCTGAAGCTTTGTAAACAGATCGTTTCTTATTTTTTCTATCGATCCCTGCGAAATGGAGAGCATCAGCCTCGCCTGGAGGTAGTTCGAGATTATCCCGACGCCGTATATTACCGCGAGCATCATAGCGACCGAGATTATATACCCGAGTATCTCGTCTTTGCCGGCGTTAAACGGAAGATTCCCGGCAAAGCGGTTTATGATGTCGGTGGCGACCTTCTCCATCGCCGACATGTTTTCGATTTCCCTGCCGGTGGTGAAGATAGTAAGCCTGTTGATTATAGGCGCGAGCATATACGAGCCGAAAAGCGCCGTAAGAGTTGAGCAGAGCATACAGAGGGCAACTATCACAAGCCTGAGCCTGTAGGGCTTCATATAGCTAAGCATTCGCCCTATCGTCGCCCTTGAGTTCTTCATTTTTCCGCCGCCCTGAATCCTCGGGCCGCCTCTGCCGCCTCCCGGGCCGCCCCCCGGGCCGCCCATTCTCATCGCCGCGGCCTTTTTGTTGTACTGCTTTTGCAGCTGTTCAAGCGATCTTGCCATTACCTGCCCGCCTCCTTTCTCTCGGAGTCGTTCTGGGAATAATAGATCTCCTGATACGGCTCATTATCTCTCAGAAGCTCGTCGTGGGTGCCTATTCCGGCTATTCTGCCGTCGTTCATTACCACTATAACGTCGGCGTCCTTTACCGAGGTTATCCTCTGAGCGATTATGATCTTGGTCGAATCCGCAAGCTCGTTGCGGAAGGCCTCTCTTATCTGAGCCTCGGTTGCGGTATCTACCGCCGAGGTCGAGTCGTCAAGAATAAGGACCTTCGGCTTTTTGAGAAGCGCCCTCGCTATGCAGATCCGCTGCTTCTGGCCGCCCGAGACGTTTGTGCCGCCCTGGTCGATAACTGTGTTATAGCCTTCATGGAAGGAATCTATAAACTTATCCGCCTGAGCGCTTTCCGCGGCGGCGGCGACTTCCTCGTCGGTTGCGTTTTCATCGCCCCAGCGCAGGTTTTCGGCTATGGTTCCGCTGAACAGGGTGTTGTTCTGCAAAACCATTCCCACGCCCTCGCGCAGATTGTAAAGCGAATATTCCTTAACGTTTACGCCGTCGACGAGCACCTCGCCCTGATCGACGTCATAAAGCCTTGAAATAAGCGAAACAAGGGTGGTCTTTCCGCAGCCGGTAGAGCCTACTATGCCGACGATAGACTTAGCCGGTATCTTAAGGCTGATGTTGTCGAGCACAGGCTCCTCGCTGTTTTTGTAGTAGCGGAAAGTGACGTTGCGAAATTCTATTTCGCCGCGCTGAACGGTAAGCTCGATCGGCTCGCCCTTTTCGTTGAGGGCGGGCTTGCCGTTTTCATCTAAGACATACCTCTGAGCGTTTGCGTCGGAAATATCGGGGACCTCGTCGAGGACCTCGCCTATTCTCTTTGCCGACGCGAGCGCGCGCGACGTCACCATAAACAGCATCGAGACCATCATCAGCGAGGAGAGTATCTGGGTGGCGTAGGTTATGAACGCCGAGAGGTCTCCTACCTCCATTCCGAGGTCGAGAACTATGCTGCCGCCGAAGTAGATTATGCAGATCACCGTAATGTTCATGACAAGGGTCATCATCGGCGACATAAAGATAACTATCTTCATCGCGCCCATGGCGGTGCTCTTTAAGTCGCGGTTTGCCTTGGCGAACTTTTCGGTTTCAAACTCCTCGCGGGTAAATGATTTTACTACCCTTACGTTGGTGACGTTTTCCTGAACGGTCGAGTTGAGGTTATCCACCTTTTTCTGTACCGCCGAGAACTTTGAAAAGCTCGACGCTATAATTACCGCGATACCGCATACCAAAACCGGCACGGCGACCGCGAAGACCACAGAAAGCCTCGGCTGCATCGATATAGCCATAATAAGGGCGGCTATAAGCATTCCCGGGGCGCGTATGGCCATTCTCAGAACCATGTTTATAAAGTTCTGGAGCTGGGTAACGTCGTTGGTCATTCTCGTTACAAGAGAGCCTGTCGAGAATTTATCGATATTTGCAAAGGAAAAGCCCTGGACCTTGCAGAATATATCTCTGCGGAGGTCTCCGGCAAAATTGACGGCGGCCTTTGCTCCGAAGTATGAACCTCCGACGCCGCCGCCCATCATAAGTATTGCCATGCCTATCATACCGAACATGGTGAGAATACTCCCCTGCCATGTGAGCGTTCCGCTGTTGGCGCCGTTGATCACATGCGCCAACAGCTTAGGCATCACGACCTCCCCTATTACCTCTATGACCATGCAGATAGGTCCTAAGATAAAGTAAGGGAGGTAGGGGCGTATATATTTGAACCAATTATGCTTCAAAAGATATTTGCCTCCTTGAGTGATATTGCCCTGTTATCAGTTGGAGGCGGATTTGATGTTCTCGGTCATGCTGTTGAGAACCTCAAGAGCGGTGTCTATCTTCTCGTCGTCGATCCCCTCGAAGAAGCGCTTGTCAAGCTCGTCGATGACCGTCTTGGTCGACTTAAGGAGCTCGGCGCCCTTTTCGGTTATGGTGATGTGGTTCATTCTTGCGTCGTCGAACGACTGGGTCCTCTCAACAAGGCCGGAAAGTTCAAGCTTGTTGAGTGTCACAGCTACAGCAGCCGAGGAGATCTCAAGCTTCTGGGCGATCTCCTTCTGGCAGATGTTCTTGCTCTCGGCGATCAGTACGAGCATACTGTGCTGGCTGCAATGAATCCCGAGCTTAGATATCTCGGCCTCTACCATTGTTCTGTGGAGTCTGTTGACGTGCAGAAACGCGTGCATGAACTGCGACATTTTCTGCTGCTTAGCACTGTTTTTTCTCATGATTCTGTTCCTTTCTTTCATTCATTTTAGTCGGTGCCGTTTGCGTGTGGTTGCGTGAAGTTGCTTTGCGCCGTTAAAGTAAACCTGTTAACTTTTAACGAGTTAAGACTACACTTTTATTTACATTTTGTCAAGTAGTTTACTGTGAAAATTTCGTGAATTTCAGCCGAAATATTGATGTATAAATATTCATATAAAAAACATATTGAAAAAGCTTGACAAATCCTGATATTTAGGATATATTCATCTGTTAGTCTACAGTATTTTTCGGAGGGAAATATGTCATTTAAGGACCTGCGCAAAAAATATCTCGGCGACAGGACGTTTTATAAGATGCTGATAGGCGTCTGTCTGCCGATAGTTATTCAGAACGCGATAACAACTTTTGTCGGCCTGCTCGACAACATAATGGTCGGCCGCACCGGCACCGACCCGATGACCGGGGTTTCGATAGCGAATCAGCTGACCTTTGTGTTCAACATTCTCATCTTCGGGGCCATCTCCGGCGCGGGGATTTTCACCTCGCAGTTCCACGGCAACAAGGACCACGCCGGCGTAAGATACACGATGCGCTTCAAGCTTATAATCTGCACGGTAATAGCCGCCGCGGGAATAGCGGTTTTCTCGGTATGGCGCGACGGAATTATTTCGATGTACATTTCGGGCAGCGCTTCGGTGGGCGACCCCGCCGCGACTCTTGCCTACGGTTCGGATTATCTTAAGGTGATACTTATAGGGCTGTTCCCGTTTGCAATAACTCAGGCCTACGCCGGGACCCTGCGCGAAACGGGCGAAACGGTAGTGCCGATGGTTGCCGGCATCGCCGCGGTTATCATAAACCTGTTTCTGAACTGGGTGCTTATCTTCGGAATGCTCGGCGCGCCCGCTTTAGGGGCCGTCGGCGCGGCCATAGCAACCGTTGTTTCAAGGTACGCGGAAATGCTTATCGTCGTCTTCTGGACGCATTCTCACACCGAGCGGAACGAGTTTGCAAAGGGCCTCTACAAGAGCGCGTATATCCCCTGGAAGATAACCCGCGAGATAATTGTAAAAGGCTCGCCGCTCCTTCTGAACGAATCGCTCTGGAGCTTCGGCATAGCAGCGGTTACCATGTGCTACTCGGTCAGGGGGCTTGAAGTCGTCAGCGCAAACAACATCTGCGTTACGGTGATGAATTTATTCAACGTAGTTTATCTTTCCCTCGGCAGCGCGATAGCGATAATAATAGGAAACTCCCTCGGCGCGGGAAAGACCGAGGAAGCCGTAGATACCGACAGAAAGCTGCTTGCGGTGTCGGTCGTATCGAGCATTGTTACGGGCCTGGTCATGGCGGCAGTCGCGCCGATATTCCCTGAATTTTACAACACCGAGCCGGAGATAAAAAAGCTCGCGACAGAGCTTATCCTAACCGTCGCCGCGGGTATGCCGATACAGTCGTTTTTGAACGCGTGCTACTTTACGCTGCGTTCGGGCGGCAAAACCGTAGTCACGTTTATCTTCGATTCCGGCGCGATATGGGCGATAAACTTTCCGCTGGTTTATGTTCTCACTCATTATGTTCCCGCCATGCCGGTTGCGATGATAATGCTCGCCGAACAGATGTCGGGGCTTATACGCTGCGCGATAGGGTATGTTCTCGTGAAAAAGCGGGTGTGGGTCAATAACCTGGCGGCGTGAGGAATAAAATCAAAAAAGCAGGCGATTAGGCAGCTCCGCATAAAACGACAAAACCAAAATTTCATTGCGGCAGTCTGCCAAAAGGGTGCTAACAAAGCCATATCCGAGCAATCGGATATGGCTTTGTTCTTATTCTCTATAATAAGTTGCCTTCAATGGCGTGTGTCCATAAAGAAGTTTTCAATCAAAAATCAATTTACGTCACCCGTCAGGCGGAATTTGGCAATAGAGCAAGGATTACCTTGCTCTATTTTTTATGCTTATTTTTGCGTTTACCTCTGCCGTGCTTACCCAACATTCCCAGCAGCTTTGATTTCGACAGCGCACTCAGAAGCGCTGCTTTTTCCTCCGGCTTGAGCTTGTCATACGGGATCTGAAGCTGATTACAAACAAGGAACAACTGCTTTTCCTGCGCGCTACCCTTGAAGTTCATAACTTCGTCGATCTTTTTCTGTGCTTCGTCTGCCATATATGGGGCGTCGGCGGTCGTACTGTCTGTAAAATGTTTTTCTCTGATGTCGTTAAGGATTGAAAGCAAGTCCTGTATCAAAACTCCGTCGATGTAGTGGCGATCCATTTCTTCGGCAATCTCCAAAGTTCGAGCGTCTAAGTTGTTCGCGTTGCCTGTCTTCTCCAAGACCTTGACTCTGCCGACTTCCATAATCGCAGTCAATTCCCCAGTGTGCATTTCGGAAATTCTGTCAACATAGATTTCGCTGTCAACAAGCAGTCTTCTGAAATGCTCGTGACAGAGAATCTCACAAATCAGCCTGTTGTTTAACTTGCCACTCTTCAAAATATCTATCGCTCCGTCACTCAAATGCAGCTCATCAAGAGTTGTGTTTGGGTGATTTTTTGTTTCGGTCAGACCGAGAAGATAATCGGTAGACACTCCGTAGAACTCTGCAAGCGTGACAATCGCAAACGGACTGATGTCCTTGTATTCGTCGGTTTCATATTTTCCAAGAGCGGACTTGGATAGACCGGTTTGTTCTGCCAACTCCTCTAAAGTCAGGTGTTTCTCCATTACTCTCAAATCTTTCAA
>CANRHA010000048.1 GCA_947630315.1 uncultured Clostridia bacterium | reverse complement strand
GCCGAAGCCCCGGCGGCCGCAGGCCGCCGCAGCGCGCCTGCGGCGCGCTGGCCCCGCGCAAAGCGCGGAGCGGGCTTCGCCCGGGCCCTCAGCAGAGAACAGATGTCAGATATCAGAAATCAGAGACAGTTGTAGCGAGTGTGGCGGACAGCAGGGGCTTGCGATAGAGGCAGAAGATTGTGGCACCGGTGAAGATCGTTCTCCCGTCACTTCCCACAAAATGCCGCCGGGGATTTTGGGTAAGTATACAAAATTTCTCGCAACCCCTTGACTCTTACCTCGGGGAAGAGCTTATAACGAAGCTGTAATCCGAAGAAAGAGGTGCATTGTTTATGACAATCAAAAAATTATTCGCCATTCTTATTTTGTCGATCCTGCTCTGCTCCTGCGCAGAAAATTCCGCGCCGGTAAGCTCGCCGCCCGCCCTGCCCGCCGTAGAGATCCGCTCCGCCGAGAGTTCGATTTTCAATCGGGAAATTTCCTATTCCCCCTGCGCCCCTGCCGATGGCCTCTCGCTGCCGGTTTTGAATGAAGAAATTAACGGCGCTGTTCAAATTGATTCAACCGTTTATATTCTTTCCGCAGGCGCGGTTTATTCTCTTGATCTCGCCGCCGGCACGTCCTCCGTTCTCTTTGATACCGACGCGGCCCTGATCGCAACCGACGGCAGCAACATCTTCACCTACTCGCCCGGGCGCAAAACCGTCTCGGAATACGGCGCGGACGGCAGCGTCATCAACGAAATTATTGTTGATTCAATCGACGCGGATTCCGTAAGCGGATTAAACATCACCGACGGTTTTTACGTTTTCAACTGTTCCGCCGGCAAGACGGTCCCCGAAAAGACCATCGAAATTATCTCGCGCGAGACGGGCGAACACACCCTCTCAAAAAACATTCTCTACCCGAAACTCGATCTTTATCAATACAAGGGCGATAAGCTTCTGGCCGTGTATGAGGATAGCACGTCTTCAATAACCTGCTTAGGCGTTTTCAACGCCGAGACCGGAAAGACTTCAAAGATCCGCGATATAAATGCCGGCTCCGCTTCTGCCGCGGCATATTCCCCCAAAACCAACACCGTTTTAGTTTACGGGATCGCCCAAAGAGCGTATAACGAAATCGCGAATAACGCACTTGCCTGCAAGATCACCGAATATTCCCTCAACGATTCGGACAGCATTCTGCTTGACCGCTATTACGCGCCCGCCGATGAAAAAACAAAATTCTTTATAGGGATTTATGAAAACCTCGTTACAATGATCTCCTCGGCGGACGAAGATATTAAAATATATGATTATTTAAACCCGCCCGAGAGCATAACCGTTCTGGGCTATAATACCGCCGCAAATGCCGTGAGACGTTTTGAAGAGGACACCGGAATATTGGTAAAAGAAGCTTATACCGATTATGATAAGCTTGTTTCAAAGGTCATGTCGGGCGACAGCGATTTTGACGTTTTCAGTACCGGCTCGGGATTTCACAATTACATCAATTCCGACGTTTACGTCGACCTCAGCGAAATAGAAAGCCTCTCGTCAAGGATATCCGAAAACTCGGCGGTAAAACTGATAGTCGGCTATGACGGCGGGTACTTCGGCGTTCCCACAAAAATATCAAACTGGTCTGACGGGTACGACCCCGACGCGCCGTTTTATACGCTGATCGACGCGCAGAACGCATACTTTGAAAAGAACATCGACATATCTTCCGGGCGGTACTACGACCCCGACGGCAAGGAACTTTATAAGCTGCTTAAGTTTGTTCATTCCCACCCCAACGGCGGCGGCAAACAGCCCTTCGGAAAATATCCCGAAATGCTCAGTGCGAACGTATATCTTTTAAGCAAAAATTCCCGGAACCGCGAGGCCGCAATACGCTTTTTGGAATACATCTACGATTCGTTCAGCGGAAAACTTCACGGCGCGGTGCCGGAGGAGGACGTCTATCCGAACCCCGAATCGATAGATAATTACTGCGCCGAATGGCGCTGCCGCCCGATAGATATTATCAACCCGATATTTGACGCGAGAACGGCGGCGGCCTACGAGGACATGAGCCGCAGCGAGCTGAAAAAATTGGCGGAGGAAACCGCCGCCGAGGTTGCAAAAAGAATAAACGGGATCGAGTAAAGGCCACGCCATGAAAAAATAATTTTCCTGCAACGCACGGCTCCTCCGATTAAATAATCACGCAAAGTAAAATGCTTTTAATAAGGTTATATTTTATACGTTTTTTCTTATCATAAAATAATCTTAAAAATACATTTTTTAAATTTTATTTTTCAAATATTTTTGAAGCGTCAAAAAATAATCCCCCATTAAAAGAAAACCCAGCCGGTACCTTAAAGTTTCGGCTGAGTTTTTTAGCAAATCAAAAGATCGTCAGATCAAAGGGCGACTTTGTCGGAGAAATCGGAGTTTACAACATAGTAAACGGCTTTGTCTTCGAGCTTGATGTAGGCCTCAACGGTCTTGATCTTTCCCTTGAACTTGCCCTTGATGTCGGCCTCGACGGTTTTCTGAATGTCGGTAATATCGAATTCATCGCCGCCGAACTGGATCTTAACGGTCTGCTTAGGCGCAGCAGCGGGCTTTGCGGCAGTCTTCTTTGCTGCGGGCTTTTTGGCTGCTGTTTTCTTTGCGGGCTTTTCGGCTGCAACATCAGCAACGGGTTTTTTTACTTCCTCGGCTACTTTAACATCTTTAACCTCGGGAGCTGCGGTTTTCTTTGTCCTTGGCATAATGATTACCTCCAATAGAAATATTTTAATCATTATACACCTATTTTTTTCATATGTCAATCAATATGCGAAAAATATAAAAAATTTTTTTGGATTTATTTTTTTCGGCCGAACGCGTCTCTTAAATCTTTTCGACAGTTGTTGACATTATTCCCGAGGTACTGTATAATATTTTTAGGTTATTTAGTTTTGAAGATCATACATAAAAGGAGTGATTGCAAATGAGTCAGCTGTTATTCGGAAAAAGCGCTGTGCCGAACCCCGAGGAGCCGGAGGTGCATGAGGTCGAAACCGACGGCGAGGAGTACGACTGGGAGATCAAAAAAGAAAAATTCCCGATAAAACGCATTCTGCCGGTCATTGTCGCCGCGGCGCTTATAATTGCCGCTGCGGCCTCGGTTTACGCCATCATTAAAAACATCTCTAAAAATAAAAAAGGCCCCGATATCGTTACGATATCTACCTTGCAGGAAATAGTAAATGTAAGTAAATTTTCTACCGTGAAATGCGTCTACAACGGCTCCGCAAAAGTAGATAACGGCAAGAAGACCGACTACCACGTTTCATACAGCTCGGTGATAAGCATAGGGATCGATTTTGACAAAATAAAATTCGAGGACGATCCCGACGCGAAAATAATTTATGTCGATCTACCCGAACCGTATATAACCGATGTTTTTGTGGATATAGAATCCCTCGATTTTATATTCGTCAATAAAAAGGCAAATAAACTTTCGGTCACACAGACGGCTTATGAAAAATGCAAGGAGGACGCCCGCGCGGAATGCGAGGCAAACGACAAAATGTTTGAGCTTGCCCGCCGCAGCATCGAAGACGCCGTCAGGGCGCTTACTCAGCCTATAGTAGATGAATTTTTTGACGGCTACGGCGAAATAGTTTTCAGGGAGGGCTGATTTTATGAAAAGAATAATTTCGTTTATTTTGGCGATTGTAACCGCCTTCGCCCTTTCGTCATGCGCGGCGGGAGATCGACCCGACCCGGCCTCGTTGGAGATAGTTCCTAACATCTCCCGAATGAAATCGATATGCGAGCTTGCCGTGATAGACTGTTACTATCACAACATAGCAAAGAGCTACGAGCCCAACGCCGAGGGGCATTTATGGTGGAAAAAGGACAGGCTTTTCTGGATAGAATACAACGCCATCGCCCGCTACGGGATCGACGTGACCGACCTGAGCATATCGGTAGACGGCAGCGTTATATCGATAACGATACCGAGGGCGAAGCTTTTGGAATGCACCATCGACGACCCGAAGGATTTTGAATACATAGTCGCGGAGGATTCGGCAAAAATAACCGCCGAGGACGAAAAAACCGCTATTGCCCAGGCTCAGGCGGAGCTTAAGGAGGACGCGTCGAACAACGCAACGCTAATAGCTCAGGCCCAGCAGCGCGCGGAGGATCTTCTGAGCGAATATGTCGACAGCATAAACGAGCTGAGCGATAAAAAGTACACGGTGGAATTTATCGAGATCGCCGGTTCGGACACCGCCGAGGATACGGAGCCGTGAGGCGTTAAAAAGGTAAATAATATGGATAATAAATCGCCTCATCAGGAGCCCCGGAACATGCAGCTGATAAACACATTTCACAAAATACAAAACTGTTTTCCGAACAACATGTTTGATATAGAGGCGTGGCGAAAATATACGAAAGAGTTTTCCTCCGAATTATGCGAAAAATGCGAGCAGGACTCAAAGGATTACGATTTCGATAAAGATATAATGCCCGTTCTCAACAATGTAATTCTGAACAAAGAAGCGGCGGCAACGGCAAACGCCTCATTTATCGCCATAGCCGAACGGCTCAGCCGCAATATAAGTCAGCTTTTTAAGTCCGATATCGATCCGGATATTATTCTGTATTTGGGATTATGCAACGGCGCCTGCTGGGCGACAACTCTTGACGGCAGAAACGCTGTTTTGCTCGGGATCGAAAAAATTATTGAATTAAATTGGCAAAATGAAAGCGATATGCAAGCGCTGATTTTTCATGAGATCGGCCACATCTGGCATAAGACTTACGGGAATTTAAATCCTCATGCTCAGACAAGCGGCGAACAATCGCTGGCACAGCTGTATCGGGAAGGGATCGCGATGGTGTGCGAGCAGATTTTATGTAATGATGATAATCATTATCATCAGGATAAAAACGGCTGGCTCGATTGGTGCACGGCAAATAAGGCTGAAATAAAGCGGGAATATTTGAGGCGCGTCAAAGAAAATGAAAGCACACAGGACTTTTTCGGAGATTGGTGCAGTTATAAAAATCATAGCGACGTCGGTTACTATTTAGGCTGTGAGTTTGTTAAATATCTGAAACAATTTTATTCACTCATAGAGATAGCCAACTTGAATATCGGTGAAATATATAAACGGTTTGAGGATTTCGCGTTGCGAGGGTGATTTTTGCGGGGCGCGGGGATTTTGTATGAATCAAAACCGCCACGGAAGCGGTGGTTTGCATTACCCCTAAAAGGAGTTTACCGTAAGGGGATTCTAAAAGTTTGACATCGCATTACTATCTCGGGCAGCTGCTTAAGCGGCTGTCTTTTTTTGTCTATTTGTTCTTGTCCGTATTGTCATGCTTTATGAGCAGTTGTCATCTGCCACTTTCCGCAAAAGTAAAAACCGCCCTTGCAAATAGCTTTAATCGCCGAAACAAAGCTCGGCGCGCTCGATTGAAATAAAAAGTTGCCTGCCTAAAATCGCAACCTTTTTTGAGGCTCGCCGACTTTATTTGCGAAAGGCGCAGGCGCGAGGCAAAACGCCGTTCGGGCTTTTCACGATAATTTTGAAAGAAGGAATAAATATGTCAAAAGGATTCGGGCAGAAAAGTTACAGATTCGCAAACGCCGCGTTCTTTTCAAACGGACGCGCCGCTCATCGGCGCACTTTTGGAGCGGTCGGAACGGTATTTTCAAAAAACATTCTCATAGAAACATCGGGCAGCCTCTCGGCAGTCGAAGCGGTTGCGATCGCCCTCGCAAGGAGCTTTGAGCGCTGAAACAAAGCTCGGCTTGATTTAATCAAAAAATTTGCTAAAATAAAATTGCAACCTTTTTTCAGGTGCGCCGACTATATTAGCGAAAGGAGGCCGAGAGCATGATGACATCGGAAATACTTATCCGCGAATACGTCTCGGAATTTATGGAGAAGGTCTACTACTTCTGCCTGAAAAAGACCGGCTCACCCGATGGCGCTTCAGACCTTGCGCAGGATATTTCTCTCGGAATAATAAGCTCGCTATCAAAGGGCGCACAGCCCGAGGATCTTGCGGCATACGTCTGGCGGTCGGCGCGCAACCGCTATGCGGATTATTCCGAAAACCGACGCAAAGCCCGTGAACGCGACGGCGGCGACGTTTATGAACTCGAACTTTCGGGCGATGAAAAAGATCCCGAAGAATCGGCAATTTTAAGCGAACAGCTCAGTCTTCTGCGGCGCGAACTTGCGTTTATATCGGAAGAATACCGAAAAATCATAGTCGCGTTTTATATCGACGATCGCTCGGTAAAAGATATCGCTTCATCGCTCGGTCTTCCCGAAAACACGGTCAAGTCAAAACTTTTCCGTGCAAGAAAAATACTGAAAGAAGGAATTGATATGGCAAGAGAATTTGGGCCGAAGAGTTATAAACCCGAAAACATTTCATTCGTCGCAAGCGGACACATTACCCCTCAGCTTCCCTGGGGAGCGGTGGGAACGATGTTTGCAAAAAACGTCCTTATCGAGGCGTCGGACAACCCGTCTACCGTTGAGGAATTGGCGGTCGCCCTCGGGATCGCGGCGCCTTATATGCAGGAACAGATCGACGCCCTCGTCAACGCCACGCTTTTAAAAGCCGTAGACGGCAAAAAGTATGTGACCGATTTTCCCATCGTTTCGGCAGGAAAACGCGCGGAAGCGGTCGAGATCCTTAAAAAATCAGCCCCAAAAGCGGCGGAGTACGCAGATGAAATCGCGGAGGACGCAGTTAAGAAGCTTATAGATATGGGCTGCACGGATAATTCAAGCCTTGACGGCAGCAGCCTCAAATGGTATGCGGTTTTTGCAACGCTCGTCGATGCGGAGAACGACTCGTACCTGAACTTCAAGCGCGAGCCGCGTTCAAACGGCGATGACTGGGAATTTTACGGCTTTGAGGAGCTCGGCCCGTGCGTCGCTCAGAATTTCGTAAGCTACAATAACAGCGGCGAATGTGACAACTTTTTCGGAACCTTCGTCATGCACAGCCGCGACCTCTGCGTAAATACCAACGCGCCCAACTTCAACCTCAAAAACGTCATCTGGGCGGCAAAGCTGATACGCTCGGGAAAGAATTACAACGACCTCACCGGTCACGAAAAGACCGTCTTTGACAGCCTTGAAGCGTTTTTCCACGCCGAACCGGACGGCAAACTCGTCTCGGATATTCTCATAATGAGCGGCGACGAATACGAAGCGGTAAAAAGTGCGATCAAAGCGCACCCGAAATATGAAAAGCTCGTCGGAACCATGCGCAAAAACGGCGAAGATATTCTTGAGCTGCTGAAGTCCGAGAGCAATCTATACGTCAAAAAATATCTACCCGGAGTGGTGAACATAGCTAACCACATTCGCGGCTTTGTCGCCGAAGAAGAAATCGCCGCCGGAAAGCTCAGCTTGCCGGAAGACCCCGCAAACAGCACGGCGACAGTGCATGTGATATTGGGGTGAAAAGATAATCCCCCGAAAGGGGGATTTTTTGGCAGGGGGTGGATTATTATCACTCGCTCACAAAAGCGCTTTTCTGACCTCTGATAATCTGTATTCTGTCCTCTGACCGCGTTTCTCCGTCAAGCATAATAAGCTTGATCTTTGCAGCCACGCCTGCCATGAACGCAGAGTTAGTTATCTTCCCGCTTTTGGGATTGATGGCATTTCCAAAATACCTCTCCAAAGATTCAATATCGCTCCTTGAAAATGCAATCTCAACCGCGGTTCTTATAGAGCGCTCAACCCTCTGCGGCGTGGTTCCAAAGTCGGCGGCAATATCTGGATAAAGTCGCTTTGTGATAGCGCGAAGGTAAGTCTGATCAGATGAAACTTTTGCAATGCCGTTGATAAGGTATCCATACCCTCTTATATGTGGAGGAATTGCTAAGTCAAAAAGCGATTTACAGATAAGCACATAAAGCGGCGCGGGGATTTCCGTCATAAAAATTCTCCTTTCGACATTTTGCTTTATTTAGCATTATATACCGTTATTATCATAAAGTGTGTCGAAAATTGTAAAATTTTAAATTCTGGTTATATTGACAAAAATTATGCACAGATTTGTGCATGTGGCATAATTATCCGCCTCTCAACGATGGGATAAAGCATGGCAGAGGGCTGCGCACATAAATACAGCCGCCGCCCCGCGCAAAGCCATGCTTGACAACCCCCATTCGCTAATATATAATATTAACAAGATTCAAAAAAGGAGTGTGTTTTATGAAAAGAATCTTTAATATTGTATTGGCGTTTGCGATTGCGCTGACGCTCGGCGTTCGGGCATATGCCGTTTCGGACGAAGCGCGCGAAAAGGAGAGCGCGGCGTTCGACATCTACATGGCGATGCTGACCGAATGGTGCCCCGATAAGGACAACGTAAGCGACCTTGCCGCTGTTTTTCCCGATTACTACGGAGGCTCGTACATCAATGACGACCACGATTTTGTGATCCAGATCGTCGGTTCGGTTGAAGAAGCCGTCGCCGACCTCAGCCGCTTCATCGACACCGACAAGGTTATTTTTGAAGAGGTCAGATATTCGTGGAACGAGCTTAGCGCGGAAGCGGACAGGATATCCGCCGAAATGCGCACACCGGGCACAAAGGCGGCTGAAACGGTTTCTACCGTGGGGATCGACGGGAAGAATAACGCTTTATTGATTTACACATCGGGAGACCTCAGCGGCGTTACGGATTTTGAGAATATAACGGTGGTCAACACCGCCGATAAAGCTGCCGCAAACGTTGCGGAAGCGGCTGGCGGCGAAGCGCAAAGCGCCCCTAAGACCGGCCTTTGTCTTTCGATCATCTGCCCCTTAGCGGCGGCAATCGCCCTGTTCATGGCGAAAGAAAGAGGCTAAACTGCGCGTTTTCCGGGCTGAATCGATCATAAAAATAACCGGCGGGTCAACCTGCCGGTTTTATGTTTTTAAGATGTTTTGCGCAGCGCTTATATGTTACAGCTTAAATTTCGGGGAAGTCTGTTCCGGCCACATCAAATTTCGTGAATCTATTGACTTTTTCGATATTGTTGCATATAATAATATTGTAAGAAATTCAGAATTTCCGAAATTACTTTATAAAAGGAGTGATTATTATGCTGGCTGAAATCAGAGGGCGTTCACAGATAACAATACCCGCCGAAATAATAAAAAAACTCGGCATCTCCGAGGGCGACAAATTTGAAATCATAGAGAAGGACGGCGGCATATTCCTGTGCCCTGTCGTCGTTTATCCAAAGGAGAAAATCATGAAAATTGCCAAGATCATCAAGGAATCGGAGACCGACGATAAGGCGCAAAAAGTATTTGACAGCGTTGAGGACATGTTCGCGGACATGGGAATAGATGTATAAGCTGAAATACACGAAAGTTTTTGAAAAGGGCTTAAAAGCGCTTTCTTACAAAGAACAGAAGGCCGTGGCGCAAAAGCTGAAAATATTGGCAGAAAATCCGTTTTACCCGTCGCTGCGCACCAAAAAGGTGCAGGGGTTGGACGACGTTTTTGAAATGAGCGTAAATATGAATATACGGATACTGTGGAAATATGAGGACGGAATGATCATTCTGCTTTTGGAAGTCGGGCATCACAAGGACATACTCGGAATTTAAAAAACCGATGCGTATTGCATCGGCTTGCGGCAAGTCGACCTGCCGGTTTTAATATGCTTATATGTCAGAACAGGTAAAGCGCGCCGGCGGAGAGGTCCATCAGAGACGGTTGCTGCGAAAGGATCTGCCCGCCGATCACGCCGTCGACGTCGGCTTTTACACGGATTTGAGAGATGTCGGTAAAGGCGACGTTGATGTCGTGGAAATCGCGCGTGCCGACGGTGATTTTGGGCAATTCTGCGTTTTTTATAATAAGTTTGCGCTTTGACGCGGTCTCTGCGCGCTGACAACTTCATATCAAACTAAAAATCGAGCGCACATGGCACTCGATTTTTAGTTGGTCTGAGTGACGGGACTTGAACCCACGGCCTCTACCACCC
>CANRHA010000047.1 GCA_947630315.1 uncultured Clostridia bacterium | reverse complement strand
TGCACATTTCAAGCCGGTCCTCATCGCTCATCAGGTTTACAGCAGTCTTGTGAGGCGAAACATGAGACGGAACGATCATGAACCTGTCGGGCCTGACGGCGGAAATAACTTCCTGTATCAGTTTAAGATGCCCCAAATGCGGGGGATTAAACGTTCCGCCGAAAATCACAGTTTTTTTCATAAATTCTGACTTATGACCGGCTTTTCGGGGTTGCGCCTGTAGAGCACCGCCTTAGAGCCTATTACGATCACGATTTCCGCGCCGGTAAGCGAAGCAAGCTCCCTTGCGGCCTCGTCGGCGGTATACAAAGAGTTGTCGAGAACCTTTACCTTTACAAGCTCGTGGGCGGTGAGGTATTTCGATATCCCCTCGGCCTGTTCGGGCGTTACGCCGCCCTTTCCTACCTGGAACGCGGGTTCAAGCTTTGACGCCAAAGACTTAAGATAGGAGCGCTGTCTTGAATTTAACATATTTTCCTCCGAACGGTTTTATTTTTTGCCTATGTACTCGGCAAGAAGCCTAAGGGCCTTTCCGCGGTGGCTGACGGCGTTTTTTTCCTCGGGAGACATCTCCGCCGAGCTTATATCCCCGACCATGAAAATCGGGTCGTAGCCGAAACCGTTTTTGCCGCGTTCCTCGTAGCCTATCCTGCCCTCGAACTTTCCTAAAAAGTGGGATTCCTCGCCGTTTTCGTCTATATAGGTTATCGCGCAGACAAACCTTGCGGTGCGCTCGCTGTCGGGCACGCCCTCAAGCTTTAATATGACAAGATCGTTGTGCGCTTTGTCGTCGCGGGTGCCGCCGTATCTCGCCGAATAGACCCCCGGCTCGCCCCCGAGGGCGTCGACCTCGAGGCCGCTGTCGTCGGCAATTACCGGGCAGCGTGCAATTTCATACACCGCCCTCGCCTTTATAGCCGAGTTTTCCTCAAATGTCGAACCGGTCTCCTCCGGGTCGACGTCTATGCCCGCGTCGCGCTGAGATATCACCTCGCAGCCGAGCGGTTCAAGTATCTCCCGAAATTCCCTAAGCTTGTGAGGGTTAGAGCTTGCAAGCACCATCTTAGTTTTCATCTTCATCCACCTCGAACAGCGCCTCTACAAAATCATCGGCGACAAAAGGCTGAAGATCGTCGATCTTTTCGCCGACAGATATAAGCTTTACCGGCACCTTAAGTTCGTTTGCAATAGATATTACTATCCCGCCCTTTGCCGAACTGTCAAGCTTTGTCAGGATTATTCCGGTAATGTCGGCGGCGTCGTTAAACGCCCTCGCCTGATTCACGGCGTTCTGCCCGGTTGTGGCGTCAAGGGCTATAAGAACTTCAAGCGCGCAGCCCTCGGCCTTTTGGTGAACTATCCTCGATATCTTGGCAAGCTCGTTCATAAGGTTCTGCTTGTTATGCAGCCGCCCGGCGGTGTCTATTATAACAACGTCGGCACCGCGCGATTTTGCGGCGTCAAGGGCGTCATATACAACGGAGGCCGGGTCTGAGCCTTCGTTGTGCTTTACTATCGATACCCCGGCGCGTTCGGTCCAGACGTTCAGCTGATCTATTGCCGCCGCCCTGAAGGTATCCGCTGCGGCGACTATCACCTTCTTGCCGCTCTCTTTGAGCTGATGCGAAAGCTTGCCGATGGCGGTGGTCTTTCCTACGCCGTTCACTCCTATGACGAGTATGACCGACGGAACGGTGCTTAAATCAAGCGGCTGATCTTCGCCGAGCATCTCCTTTATCATGTCCTTAAGCTCGCCGCGGACCTGATCGGTAGTTGTAAGGCGTTTTTCCTTTACACGCCCCCTCAGCCCCTCGACGATGTCTTCCGATGTTTTAGCGCCGAGATCGGCCAAAATAAGGGTCTCCTCCATCTCGTCGTAAAAATCGTCGGTGATCTCAGAGCCGGAAAACAAACCGTTCAGCCCGCCGAACAGGCTGTTTTTTGTCTTTTGAAGGCCCTGTTTAAGCTTTTCAAAAAAACCCATTTGCGTAATCTCCTTATTCTATTTGATCTGACGAAACCTCGCTTATGTCCATTCTCAAAAGCTTGGAAACGCCCTTTTCCTGCATTGTTACGCCGTAGAGAATATCCGCTTCCTCCATCGTTCCGCGGCGGTGAGTGATGAGTATAAACTGCGTGGTGTCGGTAAAATTGCGAAGATACTGCGCGTATCTCGTAACGTTTACGTCGTCGAGCGCGGCCTCTATCTCGTCAAGTATGCAGAACGGCGACGGCCTTAGCTTAAGTATCGCAAAGTATATCGCTATCGCTACGAACGCCTGTTCTCCGCCCGAAAGCAGCGAGAGGTTCTTTATTACCTTTCCCGGAGGGGCTACGTTTATCTCTATTCCCGATTCCAAAACGTTTTCGGGGTCTGTAAGGGTAAGCTCTCCCCTGCCGCCGCCGAACAGCTCAACAAATGTTGTCTTGAAGTTTTCGTTTATCTTGTTGAAGTTTTCTGTGAATATCTCGCGCATACTCTTTGTGAGGCTCGCGATAAGCTTTTCAAGCTCCTCCTTTGACTGCGTTACGTCAGAGAGCTGGCCCGAAAGGAACTCGTACCGGGTCCTGACCTCCTCGTACTCGTCTATTGCGCCGGTATTTACCGAGCCGAGCGCGCGTATTTTGTTCTTGATCTCGTTGAGGCGCTTCTGCGCTTCGGCCATGTCCTCGATGTCCTCGGCCTGTTCCGCCGCCTCGGCGACCGTTAGGTTATACGATTCCCAAAGCTGGGTGATCATCTCCTCGCTGTCGCGGGTGAGATTGTCTCGGCGCTCGGTTATTCGCGATATCTCCGCCGAAACGCTCTCCTTTTCATCCGATTTCGAGCGCTGCAGAGTCCTTATGACCTGGGCCTGCCTTTCATATTCAAGACCCTTTGCAGCCTCGTCCTTTATCTTTTCGCCGAGCTCCCGCGCGGTCTTCTTTGCCTCCTCGGCCTCCTTGGCGCGTTCATCAAGAGCAAGCTTTTCGTCTTCTATCGCCTGTTTAAGTTCTTCGATCCTCAGGTCGAACTTTCTCGACTCCTCCTCGGAGTTTAAGATGTTCTGTTCGAGCTGGGCTATTGAATCCTCGGCGGCGGCAATATCCTTTGAAAGCTCCGCAAGTTCAAGCCGCCTGCCCGATATCTCCTCCGAGAGCGCTTCTCTATCGTCTTTGGCGGCGCCGGTGCGCTCCTGAGCGGACGCCAACGCCGATTCAAGGCGTTCGATATCCGCCTCGCATTCGGCCAATTCGGCCTCGCTGTCGGCTTTAAGCTTATCGGCCGAGAGTATCTTCTCGCGGTTCTCCTTAGCGGCTTTTTCGATCTCCGATATCCTCAGCTCGTACTGCTCCATAAGCTGTTCAACTCGCTTGCGCTCCGCCTCGAGCCTGACCTTTTCAGTCTCGGCGCGGGATATCATATCCCTTTCGCCGTCAAGGTCGTAGCCGAGCTTTTCAACCTCGGCGGATAGCGATGAAAGCCTCTGCTTGTCTGCCTCGTGCGAAGCGGAGAGCTTTTCAAGCTTTTTGGTTATGGTCTCTATCTCGTTTCTGCGCGAAAGCACGCCGCTTGAACGCTGCGAGCTGCCGCCGGTGAACGAGCCGCCGGCGTTGATGACCTGTCCGTCAAGGGTGATGATCCTGAACCTGTAGCCGTACTTTTTGGCGATGTTAGTGGCGAGATCTATATCCTCAGCAATAACTATCCTGCCGAGCAGAGAATTGACTATCCCCGCGTATTCCGGCTCATAGTTCACAAGCTCGCTTGCAAGGGCGACATAGCCTTCCTGCATATCTAAATTCTTTTCTGTCAAGGTGTTACCCTTTACAGATGTAAGAGGCAGGAAGGTGGCGCGTCCGCCGTTGGTCTCCTTTAAAATGCGTATGCCGCGCTTTGCAGTGTCCTCGTTGTCGACAACTATATTCTGAAGCGCGCCGCCGAGGGCGGTCTCAATGGCAAGGCTGTATTTTTGTTCTGCCGAGATTATCTGCGCAACGGTGCCCCTTACTCCCCTGAGCTGGCCGCTTCGGCCCGCCTTTACTATCTGCCTTACGCTGCCCGAAAATCCCTCCATGGAGTTTTCAAGGTCTATCAGCATCTGCCTGCGCTGGGTCAGGTTGCGTATATTAAGCTCCGCGTCGGAAAACTGCGCGTTCAGCTCCTTAAGCTGGGCGTCTTTTTTTGAATAAAGCATGTTGAAGCCGTTCATTCTGTTGCGGTGCTCTGTGGCGGTTTCGTCGGCTTCCTCAATGTCCTTTATAATCTCGTTAAGCTCCTCTGCGGCGTCCGATACTGCCTTTTTGCCCTGAGCCGCCGAAGCCTCGGCCTCATCTACCGATCTGCGAAGCTCCTCTTTGGTAAGCCCCGAGTTCGCGATCGAAAAGCTAAGCTCCGATTTTTTGATGTAAAGCCTGTTAAGCTCCTCGTTTGTTCCCGAGAGCGATTTTTCATACTCGTCGGCCTCGACCGAGAGCTTTGAAAGCCTCTCGCTCATCTCGGCTATCTTTGCGCCAAGTTCATCTTTTTTTGCCTGAGTTTCGGCGATGTACTTTTTCTTTTCCGATATTTTCTCCCTGAGCTGTTCCTCGCCGAGGGAAATTTCACCCTTTCTCGCCTCGTTTTCCGAGATGAGATCGTTATAGTGGCCAATGTTGTTCTTGTGCACGGCTATATCCGCGGCGGCGCTTGCGTTAAGCTCGTCAATCTCAGAAATTTTTGCGCGGTAATCCTCGGCCGCGGCGGTGCATTGTTGGCGCTTGAGCGTAAGTTCCGATATCTCCGCGTCGCACCTGTCTATCTCGTTGCCGAGGTGCTCATATTCGGCGTTTGCAGCTAAAAGCTTGTCCTCTAATTCATCTATCGAGCCTTTGAGTTCATGGAGCCTGTGGGTCCAAACGGCGATTTCAAGAGACCGCCGCGAATCGGCGAGAACAAGGTATTTTTTTGCCTTCTCGGACTGCACCCTCAACGGCTCCACCCTGCCTTCAAGCTCGGAGAGTATATCTTTAAGGCGCAGGATATTCTCCTCGGCTGCGGCAAGCCGCCTTTCCGATTCCGCCTTTTTATATCTGAATTTTGAGATGCCGGCGGCTTCTTCAAAAATTTCTCGCCGCTCGGCCGATTTGCTGCCTACAATGTCGGCCACTTTGCCCTGCCCGATTATTGAATAACCGTCGCGGCCGAGGCCGGTGTCCATGAACAGTTCGACGATATCGCGCAGGCGGACCGGGTTTCCGTTGATAAGGTACTCGCTGTCGCCGTTGCGGTAGAGCTTTCGCGTGACGCTTACGGCGTCAGAATCCACCGAAAGCTTGCGATCGTCATTGACTATATTCAGCGTTACCGAAGCAAAGCCTACCGCCTTGCGCTGCTGAGTTCCGCCGAAGATAACGTCCTCCATCTTTCCGCCCCTGAGGGTTTTTGAGGACTGCTCTCCCAAAACCCAGCGAACCGCGTCGCCGATATTTGATTTTCCGCTTCCGTTGGGCCCTACAACGGCGGTAAGACCCTTTCCAAATTCAAGAGTTACCTTGTCGGGAAAGGATTTAAAGCCGTGCAGTTCAAGTGATTTCAGATACACTTAGTTGTCCTCCGTTTGTTTAATGAGATATTCGCTCTGGAAGGGCGACGCTTTTATTTTTACATCTATACCCTTTAGGCGAAAATATTCCGCATTCGCCCTGTGATGCCCCAATGCCCTGGATAACATTCTTTCGGGCACTGTAAAGGTAACCGCCTTGTCAGCGCCGCAGAGCGCCTCCATCTTTCTTCTGTAGATAAGCGACTCGCAAAGCTCTCTGAACGCCGGGTGATAAAGCCCTCCGAGCATGTCCGATTCGACGTCGGCCGAGGAATGAAGCCCGAGCTTTATTACCGATATCCCGGCCTCCTCAAACATGGTCAGAATGTCGGCGCAAAGCGATACGGCTTCGTCAAAGTCATACGGGCGGTACTCTCCGCTGAGGAAAAGCTCGCCGAGACGGGTGTTCTTAAGTATCACGGCGGGGTATATCCTCGCTTCGCTCGGCTTTAAGCTTATAAGGCGCTCGGCGGTGTACCTGTCAAGCTTCGGCGTCGAGCCGTAAAGCCCGACCATCATCTGTAAGCCGAGCGTAAAGCCATATTCCTTTACAAGCTTTGAAGCCTTCTCCACGCTCTCGGCGTTATGCCCGCGCATATTTTTTTCAAGAACTTCGTCAGACATCGACTGCGCGCCGAGCTCGATCGAGGTCACGCCGTGATCCTTAAGAAGCTCCAGAACCTCGGGGTCAACAGCGTCGGGTCTTGTTGAAAGGCGAATGCCCTTGAACCCGCGCTTTATATACGGCTGAGCCGCTTCAAGAAGTTCAAGCATATAGCTTTTGGGTATGGCGGTAAAGCTTCCGCCGAAAAAGGCTATCTCGGTGTTTTTGGGGTCTGCGCCGGTTTCCACAGCCCTTTCACAGGCGCGCGTTACGTCATCGGCGCGGGGAAGCACAGCGGTACCGGTTATAGCCCTTTGGTCGCAAAAGCTGCACCTGTGCGGGCAGCCGACATGCGGAACAAAAATTGCAACAGAAGCCCGCTTGCTCACCTTTTTGTCCACCCCATCAGCTTTAGCGCCTCATGGGCGGCTATCTGTTCGGCGGATTTTTTGCTGTGCGCGGTGCCCTCGCCTATTACGTTCGAGTTGAGCATCACCCTTACGGTGAACATCTTGTTGTGGTCGGGGCCTGATTCCCCTACGAGCTTGTATTCGACATGTTCCTCGGGGTTCTTTTGGATTATCTCCTGCAATATCGTCTTGTAGTCGTCGTATGCCGCTGCGGCAGCGCCCTGGATATCGTTGGGTAAAAACCTCAGTATATGGCGCTTTGCAGGCTCCATTCCGCCGTCAAGATATATAGCCGCTATAACGGCTTCAAAGGCGTCGGCGATTATAGATGGCCTCTCGCGGCCCCCGGCAAGCTCCTCGCCTTTTCCGAGCATTATATACTTCCCGAGGTTTATCTGCTCGCCGAACTGATGCAGAGCCTTTTCACACACAAGGGTTGCCCTTGTCTTTGTAAGCTCGCCCTCGGGGATATCCTTACAGTTCTCAAAGATGTGATCCGAAACGACTATCGAAAGGACCGAATCGCCCAAAAATTCAAGGCGTTCGTTCGAGCGGTAGCGGTGTTTCGATTCGTTGGCGAAAGAGGAATGCGAGAGCGCCTCAAAAAGCAGATCCTGATTTTTGAAGCGGTAGCCTATCACATTCTGAAATTCTTCAAGACGTTCCATTTTGCCTCCCGATATCAGCCCTGTTCCTCTTGCTTTGAGGCTTCAAGGGCTTCAAGACCCTTAGCTATCTCGTCGACAAGGTTGTTTTCAACGCAGATCTTAGCCTGCCTTACGGCGTTGTAAAACGCCTTTGCGTTCGACGAGCCGTGGGCTTTTATTACCGGCTTCTGCGCGCCCAAAAGCGGTGCGCCGCCGTGTTCCGTGTAGTCCATCTTCTTTTTGAAGTTGTTTATTTTCTTTATCAGAAGCGCCGCGCCAAGCTTTGAACTGAGTCCGCCGGTCAGCATCTCCTTCAGACTTGTTGAGAAGAATTTTCCCATTCCCTCGATACTTTTAAGTATGAGATTGCCGGTAAAGCCGTCGGTTACGACTACGTCGGCCTCGCCGAGCGGGATATCCCTGCCCTCGATATTGCCGATAAAGTTTACGGGCGAAGCCTCTAAAAGCTTATAGCTTGAAAGCTCAAGCTCTCTGCCCTTTGACGGCTCGGCGCCTATATTTGCAAGCGCGACCCCCGGCTTTTTTATGCCCATGAACCGGTTTATGTACGCCGCGCCCATGACCCCGAACTGTGCAAGCATCTCGGGCCGGCAGTCGGCGTTGGCACCGCAATCCAACAGAAGCGTAGAGCCTTTGAGGGTGGGTATAAGGGTCGCAAGCGCCACCCTTTTAATGCCGCGCTGGCGCTTTACGATAAAGGTGGTCCCGGCTACGAGCGCTCCGGTGGAACCCGCCGATAAAAACGCGTCGCCCTCGCCGTTTGCAAGCATTTTAAGCCCTACGGCCATAGAGGTCCCGTTGTATTCTTTAAGTATCTTAGTGGGCTCGTAGCACACCTCCATAACGCCGTCAGCGTCGCGAAGATCGAGCTTTGAAATGTCGATGCCGTTGGCCTTTGAACATGACTTTATCTGTTCAACGTCGCCGACAACGGTTATATCGACCCCAAGGCCGTCGACTGCCTGAACGCAGCCCTTTAAAACCTCGAGCGGCGCATTGTCGCCGCCAAAGCCGTCAACAATAATCCTCATAGTTTTTACCTCCCAGGATATTTTCAAGTATATTCAGCGAGCGCTCGGCAAGAGCCTCGTACTTCTCCTGTTTTCCGCGAATTTTTTCGGGCAGCGGCGGAAGTATGCCCATATTTGAACCCATCGGCTGAAATCCCGATGGCGAGCCGGTTTCAACATACTCTGAAAGCGCGCCGATCATCGTCTCTCTCGGCAGGGTGATCTCGGCCTTGCCCTTTAGTTTTCTTGAAAGCGACAGCGCCGCGTAAATCCCGCTTGCCGCCGATTCTATATACCCCTCTACGCCGGTGATCTGCCCGGCAAAGTATATTCTCGGCTCTTTTTTCAGGCAGAAATGCCTATCAAGCAGCTCGGGCGAATTGAGGTAGGTGTTTCGGTGCATTACCCCGTAGCGGACAAATTCCGCGTCCTTAAGCCCGGGGATCATCGAAAATACCCGCTTTTGTTCGCCGAATCTGAGATTTGTCTGGAACCCTACAAGGTTATAAAGCGTGCCGTCAAGGTTTTCAAGCCTTAGCTGCAAAACCGCATAGGGCCGCTTTCCTGTGCGCGGGTCGGTAAGCCCTACCGGCTTCATCGGCCCGAACCTTAAGCAATCCTGACCCCTCTTGGCAAGCGCCTCTACAGGCATACAGCCCTCATAAACGGTGTAGCCGCCGGCTGTATCAAAATCATGCAGCGGCGCGGTCTCGGCCGATATCAGCGCGTTATAAAATTCAAGATACTCGTCTTTATCCATCGGGCAGTTGAGGTAGTCCTCCCCGCCCCTGCCGTATCTTGACGCCCCGAAAACCAATGAGCGGTCAAGGCTCTCGGCGGTAACTATCGGCGCGGCGGCGTCATGAAAATACAGATAATCAGCCCCGACAAGCTTTTTTATGCTGTCTGAAAGCGAATCGGAAGTAAGCGGCCCGGTAGCAATAATCACATCGCCGTCGGGGATATCCGCAACCTCGCCCTCAATTACCGTTATAAGCGGGTGGTTTTTGATCTTTTCTGTGATGTGATCGGAAAACTGCTCGCGGTTCACGGCGAGCGCCCCTCCCGCAGGAACCTTTGAAAGCTCCGCAGATTCCATTGATATCGAGCCTAAGCGGCGCATCTCCTCTTTTAAAAGCCCTGCGGCGGAACCGAGCCTTTCGGCCTTCAGCGAATTGGAACAAACAAGCTCGGAAAAACCCTTGTAGCTGTGCGCCGGGGTAAATTTTTCCGGCTTCATTTCATACAGCATAACGGATATCCCGCTCTTTGCAAGCATCCAGGCGGCCTCGCAGCCCGCAAGCCCCGCGCCTATGACCTTTACCGCGTTCACTTCATATCCCTTTCATACCCGCAGCCCTCTTTGTGGCAGATGAGTTTTCCGTGGGCGCCGCCCTTGTTGAACAGCGTGCTGCCGCAGGTCGGGCAGGTCTCGGCGGTCGGGGTATCCCAGGTCATGAACTTGCAGTTCGGGTTGTCCTCGCAGCCGAAGTATTTTTTTGCGCGCTTTGTCTTTCTCTGGATTATATTTTTTCCGCATACAGGGCACTTTCCCGGCGTTGTCAGAACAATCCTGCGGGTGTTCTTGCATTCCGGGAAGCCTGTGCAGGCGAGGAATTTTCCGTACTTGCCGATTTTTATTACCATCGGCTTGCCGCACTGTTCGCAGATTATATCCGTCTTTTCGTCGGGTATCTTTACCCTTTTGCCCTCCATGTCGGTCTCGGCCTGTTTAAGGCTCTTGTCAAAGCCGTCGTAGAAGCCCGAGAGCACCTCGGTCCAATCCTTTTCGCCGAGCTCTATTTTATCGAGAAAAGGATTGGACCGAGGTGCTCTCGG
>CANRHA010000046.1 GCA_947630315.1 uncultured Clostridia bacterium | reverse complement strand
GTTATATTCCCCGCGGGCGATGAACCGTCAAGGCCGAAGCGCTCAATAAAGCTCTCGGCAAATTCTCTCGGCAAAAGCCCGCGCATAAGGCTTTCAAGGCTTTCGGACGGCGCGGCCTGTATATCCCTAAGTATCCTGCGGTCAAGCTGCTCGGCGCCGAGACCGGGTTTGAGGTCTATGACAAGCTCATAGCCTTTACATTTAAGCTTATCAGAATCTGTCATGCAGGAAGCGGATATGCCGAGCGGGCCGCCTATGCCGAAGCTGAAAAAAGTAAGCTCGCCGAGTTCGGAATATACCGGCTTTTTTGGCCTTGATGTATCGATAAGCTTCAAGGTCACGTTTTTAAGCGTAAGCCCCGCGACAGTCGCGCAAAAATCGCCGTCAACAATTATCGGAACAAGCGACGGCTCTGGGCGGGCAACGCTGTGACCCACAGATTCCGCGATTTTGTAGCCGCTGCCGTCCGAGCCGGTCTTGGGGTATGACATTCCCCCGGCGGCAAGTATGACCGCGCCGGCGCAAGCCTCGGTATCCCCGAATTTTACCCCGCGAACCTCGCCGCCGTCGCATATAAGCCCCGATGCCTTTGAATGCAAAACCTTGGCGCCGTTTTTTATGCAGATATTCGCCATGACGTCGGCTATGTCGTTTGCGTTGTCGCTTACGGGGAAAACCCTTCTGCCACGCTCCGTCTTAAGCGGAACGCCCCGCTCCTCGAACCACGACATTATCTCCGACGGCGGAAATTTTGAAAGCGCGCTGTATAAAAATTTCGGATTTCTTACGGTGTTTTTCATGACCTCCTGCGCGGAACAGTTGTTCGTGAGGTTGCAGCGGCCCTTTCCGGTTATCCTGAGCTTTCTGCCGAATTGGCGGTTGGGTTCCGATATCATCACCGAAAGGCCGGCCTCGCAGAGCAGCGATCCCGCAAAAAGACCCGACGCTCCCCCGCCGATGATTATGACGTCATATTTTTTCACTGTTCGCCGCCGTTCTTTTCGTATACCTCGTATTCCTCCCAGATCCTGTCGAGCCGCTCAAAGTTCTGCGAAACAAGCTCGCGGTTCTGAATCGACACCGCGACTATGAGCGCGTTTATCAGGCTTAGCGGCGCCACGAGCGAATCGACAAAGGAAACCATATCGCTCTTGGCAAGGAGGTACTTATCGGCCTTTGCGGCTATCGGGGAATCGGTGCGGTCGGTTATTGCTATCGTTTTTGCGCCGATGTCTCGGGCGTAGTTTATCGCGTATACCGTCTGGCGGGAATACCTCGGGAAGGATATACCAATCAGAACGTCCTTTTCGGTCATGTGCATCAGCTGTTCGTAAAGCTCGCTGCGGCTGCCGGTTTCTATAACGGTCACGTTCGGGAGCATCAGCTTAAAGTAGTAGCCCATAAACGTGGCGAGCGCCGCCGAGCTGCGTATGCCCATGATGTATATCCTCTCGGCGTTGACTATATCCTCTACCGCCGCGCTAAATTCGGAGGTGTTGGTCTCCTCAAGGGTGCGCCTTATTCTGTCGATATCGTGAAGCAGAACGCTTTTGAAAACCTCGTCTCTGCCGAAGCGGTCGAAGCTTACTTCTATTCGCTGAACGGCGGTAAGGCGGGTCCTCATCTCCTCCTGAAGCGCCTTCTGAAGCTCCGGGTAGCCCTCGTATCCGAGTTCCGAGGCAAACCTTACTACCGTTGATTCGCTTACGCCGACGCTTTCGCCGAGCTTTGAAGCCGTCATAAACGCCGCTTTGTCGTAGTGTGAGAGAATGTAATCGGCAATTCTTCTGTGGCCCTTTGAAAATTCGGGTATCCGCGAGCTGAGTGTCGCAAAAAGATTTCCGTTCATGATCTTACTCCTTTATAAGCCTTTTCAGAAGTTCGTTGATCTTTACGCGCCGCGCCTTTGTCTCGCTGTATGAAACGGCGTATTTCCCGCGCGATCCGTATATAATATCGCCCTCTTTGGCAGTTTCGGGGAGATAATTTTTCGGGATATCGATATGTCCGCCCGAGGGCGTCTCACAGACGGCGTAATCGCCTTCAAACCTGTCGATTATAAGTTTTTCTTCAGCCTGATGTTTCATATGTTACGCTCCTGCCGTCTGATGTAAAAACGATGTTACCGTCTATGTCGGTCCTTAAAATTATATCGGCGTGATCTCTCATTCTGCTTAGTGCCTCGGCGTGAGGGTGGCCGTAGCTGTTTCCCGCGCCGCATTCTATAACGCAGACGGTCGGGTCGATTTTATTCAGCCATTCCCCGCTCGATGAAGTCGAACTGCCGTGGTGGCCGGCCTTGTATACGTCCGCCGAGAGGTCAAATCCCTCGTTTATATACATAAGCTCCGCGTCCGCCTCGCAGTCTCCCGAGAACAAAAACGCATTTTCGCCGAAGGTATATTTTAACACCGTCGAATAGTTGTTTAAGTTGTCGCCGGTGTAATCAACGGTGTAAAAATCAAGGGTTCCGCCGCCAAATTCAACAGTTTCGGTCTTTGCCGAAGTGACCTCGCAGCCTTTATCCGAAAGGGCGATCAGCATATCTTCATAGATGGACGTTACCGGGATAATGTCCTCGCGGACCATAGGCATTATGAACCGCCCGATTTCAATGTCGCTCGAAATTATCCGCGCCATTCCGCCTATGTGGTCCGAATGCGGGTGTGTGGCAAGAACGTAATCGAGCCGGGTTATGCCCAGATTTTTGATGTATCTTATTACCCGCGGGCTGTATTCCGCCTCACCCGAATCTATCAAAATAGTTTCGCCGTTGTCGGCGATAATAAGCGAACAGTCGCCCTGGCCGACGTCGATAAAATGAACGTATGAGAGGCCGTCTGGCTCGTAGAACTCGGGTTTAAAGGTGGGGAACCACTCGGGCAGGGTTATCCTGCCGCTGTCGTTGAGGTAGTTCAGCACCGTGAGCGCAACGGCAAAGACTATTAAAACCGTCAGGAGATTTTTTATCATTCTGCCGACCGCCCCGGCTGCGCGTTTAAAAGCCGAGGGGCGCTTTGATTTTTGTTTCGGCATACTCAGTCGTCAGAGCCTAAAACTACGTCGGTCGGGGTATCTCCGCCCATAGAAGCCCTGCGTTCGAGCCACTGTTCCTTGGTCATGAGTATCTCCCTCGGCTTTGCGCCGTTCGCCGGGCCGATTATGCCCATGCTTTCTATTTCCTCCATGACCCTTGCGGCCCTTGCATATCCGAGTTTGAGCCTGCGCTGTAAAAATGTGGTTGAGGCTACGCCCTCGCGGATTATGGCTTCTATCGCCCTCTCGACCATGTCGTTCTGGCCGCTGTCCTGGGGCGCGTCGTCGCCTGACGACATACTTCCGCCCTTTTCGCCCTTCTGAACGGGTATGTGCTTTTCAACCTCGCTCGCTACGTCGTCGTCATACTGCGCGGCAGTCTCGGCCTTGAGGTAATCCACAACGCGGCGTATTTCGTCGGTTGCAACGTAGCTTCCCTGGATCCTCACCGGCTTGCCTACGCCTACAGGCTTATACAGCAGGTCGCCGTTGCCTAAGAGCTTTTCCGCGCCGCCTTCATCAAGAATTACCCTTGAATCGACCTGGTTAGATACCTTCAGCGCAACGCGGCTCGGGATATTCGCCTTGATAAGTCCGGTGACGATATCCGCCCTCGGGCTTTGCGTTGCGATAACAAGGTGCATTCCCGCGGCTCTTGCGAGCTGTGCTATGCGGCATATCGATTCCTCGACCTCTTTCGGCGCCGCCATCATCAGGTCGGCAAGCTCGTCTACTACAATTACTATCTTCGGCAGAGGCGCAAGGCCGTCCTTGTCCTTGACGTATTCGTTGTAGTCGTTCAGATCTTTTACGCCGTTGTCGGAGAATATCTTGTACCGCTTCATCATCTCGGTAACCGCCCAGCCGAGAGCGCCGGCGGACTTTCTGGCCTCGGTCACAACCGGTATCAAAAGATGCGGAATGCCGTTGTAGATGGGAAATTCGACCTGTTTCGGGTCAACAAGTATCAGCTTGACCTCATCGGGCGAGGCGTTATAGAGAATGCTCATTATTATCGAGTTTGTGAACACCGATTTGCCCGAGCCGGTGGTGCCGGCTATCAGAAGGTGCGGCATCTTTGAAATATCGCCGGTGATGATCTTTCCCTCGATATCTTTTCCCACAGGGAAGCCGAGCTTAGATTTCTGGTTGCGGAACTCCTCAGAATCTATAAGCTCGCGGATACACACCGTTTCCCTTGATTTGTTTGCAAGCTCGATGCCTACCGCCGCCTTGCCGGGTATGGGGGCCTCGATCCTTACGCCCTCGGCGGCAAGGTTTAAGGCGATGTCGTCGGCGAGGCTCGTTATCTTAGATACCTTAACTCCCGCGGCGGGCTGAAGCTCATATCTCGTAACAGAGGGGCCGCGGTGGGTGTCGATAAGTCTTGTTGTAACGCCGAAGCTTCTTAAAGTTTCGACGAGCGTCTCGGAATTTTGCCTTATTTCGCTCTGAGAATCCTCTAAAGATACCGTTTTTCTCGGCATGTTCAAAAGATCGATAGGCGGAACGTCGTACACCGGCTTTGAAGCCGAATCGCTCTCGATCAAAGAGGTCTGGCCGTCTTCGTCTACATATATCGGGTTTACAATATCGCTCTTTACGGATTTAGCCGTGTCCTTAAGCTTCGGCGCCGAGGATTCGTCGTCGATCGTCTGAGAAACCGGCGTTACCGCGCTTCTGATATAAATATCCCGCGAATCGTAGGAGCTGTCGGCAGGCGTCTGCGGCTGCTCCGGCTCGGGTTCTTTCTTTTCTTCGGCGGGCTTGTCCTGCGGGAAGTCGTCAAAGAAGGATTTCTTTTTGGGCTTTTCGGGCTTTGAAGGCTCCTCCGGCTTCTTTTCGGGCTTAGGCTCCGAGCTGTCTATACTAACCTCCGGCTCGTCGTCGGGAATAAACTTTGCAACATCGATCCTGCGGTCCTTGTCCTTTCGCTTTTTATCCTCGGCCTCCTGCTCCTTCTTCTGCTCCTTTTCCTCCTCGGCGCGCTGCGCGGCAACAGCGTCTCTCTCGCGCCCGTTCTCGCGGAAGGCTTCGCCTATTCTGCGGCCTATTCCGGCAAAGAATCTCGCGACGTCGACAAAGGTGATGTTGGTAAGAAGCATCACAAACAAAAGCGCAAGCAGGATTATGATTATAAGCGCGCCGGCGGTTCCGCAGAGCTTTACAAGCGCCCCGCCTATAAACGCCGAGAGCGCGCCGCCGCCCTGCTTTGCCATTCCCCTGTCGAACAGAACGCCTAAAAGCTCGCCGAACTTAAAGGTTTCCTTTCCGGGAACCTTATAGACCGGGAGCTTATGTACAAGGCAGTATATAATTTCAAATACCGGGCTTACAAGAAGCAGCAAAAGGCTGCCCTGCACCACCTTAGTTATGACCGCGCTCTTTGAGCGGTCAAGAGCGAGCATTACTGCAACGTAGATAATTATAGGGGCAAGGAGCACCGCGGAGATCCCGAAAAGCCCCCACAGCCCAAGATGGAGAGCCTCCCAAAGAGACTCCCCCGTTATATATGTAAGAAAGATTATGAGCACGCCGACGATGAACAGAACGGAACTCCACATTCTGTTTTTTCGCAGGCGCGTCGCCTCGGTGACCTCTTTTGTAGGCTTAGAGGCAGCGTTCTTTTTTGTCTTTGCCTTTGATCTGGTGGATTTAGCCGCCATTTTTTACTTCCTCCGAATCCGAGCTTATTTGCCGAACGTTATGGGCTTGCCCATGATCATCTCGATGATCGAGACGATAATTACGATAACGCCGAGGGCAGCCGTATAGATATAGAAAATTTTGAACTTGTCTGATTTTATGAGCCACTGTACCAGCCTTATGGCCAAAAAGCCGACAACGGCGGCGATTATAACTCCGATTATGCACTGAAGCGCTCCTGCGCCGGAGCCTTCTTTAATTCCGCCGACAAGCTCTACAACTCCCCCGCCGAGTATTGCGGGAATGCCGAGGATAAAGCTGTAGCTGACGGCTTCTTCGCGCCTTAGGCCCGAGTAGATGCCGGCGGAAATAGTTGAACCCGAGCGGCTTACGCCCGGCAGAAGCGCAACCGCCTGGAAGAAGCCTATCCTTACGGCGTCGCGGTATTTGAGATCCGCCGCCCGTTTAGAACCTTCGCTGGTCATGTCTGCCATGAACAGGAGCGCCGCGGTATAAAGGAAGCATATTCCCTCGGCAAAAATGCTCGAATCCTCTGCAAAGCCTTCAAAGAAGCCCTTGAATATGTAAAAGGGTATCAGAACTGCGGTCGAGATTATAAACATGAACACCACCCTGCGCTCGGCAGAGGCGTTTTTAACCGAGAACCGCCCGGTGAAGATGTCCTTTATCATCGAGAAAAATTCAAGGATAAGCGCGTAGATCTGCCTCCAAAAGACAAACACCACCGCCGCGAGCGTTCCGAGATGCAAAAGGGCCGAGAACATCAGAGCGCCCTCGCCGCTGTTTCCGGTAAAATGCTGGAACAGAGAAAGATGCCCCGAAGATGATACCGGTAAAAATTCGGTAAGCCCCTGAATTATCGCCTGAAATACGGCGTCCAATACTGTCATGATCCATCCTCCTGTTAATGCTTTATTTTAATCCTGCCGCCCGGTCTGTAGCTGTTGTTTAGGTACATCGCCGGATCGGTGGAAAACAAGCCTACTATTGTTTTATTCTTTCCCGACACGATATATTCAAGCTTTCCGCCCTTTATATCGAGATAATTTCTCTTTGGGCTTCGGCTGTAAAATATATCGTATTCGCTTACTACGGTGTACAGCATATCAGCGGCCCTCTATCATTTTATAAAGGCATTCTATAGCCTCCGAAAGCCCGCCTATGCTGTCGATAAGCCCCTCGGCAACGGCGTCTTCGCCGGTCAGAACGCTGCCCACGTCCATTACGAGCTCGCCCGTTCTGAGCATCAGCTCTTTGAACCTTTCGGGCTTCATAGACGAGTTATCCGCAACAAATCTGACTATCCTCTCCTGCATCTTCTCAAAGTAGGATAACGTCTGCGGAACGCCCAGGACAAGCCCGGTCAGCCTGACGGGGTGTATGGTCATCGTCGCAGATTTGACTATGAAGGATCTTTTTGCGCTTACAGCTAAAGGCACGCCTATAGAGTGCCCTCCGCCGACGACTATGGATACCGTCGGCGTTTTCATCGACGAAATAAGCTCGGCAAGGGCAAGCCCCGCCTCAACGTCTCCGCCTACGGTGTTTATTATAATGATAAGCCCCTCTATCGACTGATCCTGTTCTATAGCCACGAGCGCGGGCATTATGTGTTCATACTTGGTGGTCTTATTCTGCGGCGGAAGAATGTAATGCCCCTCTATCTGCCCGATAACGGACAGACAGTGGATAAGATGTTTTGCTCCGCTTATCGCAACGTCTCTGAACCTCTCGGAATCCTCCTGCTGCTCGGCGGTTATCTCGTTTTCGGCACAATATTCGCTCTCGGTCATAAAACAGCCCCCTTTTTAAGGACTATTCTTGACTGATAGTAAAAAATTATACCGCCGTTAATATGTATTATATACCAAATTATCTGCTACGTCAAGGACGAATAGCACAATTTTGCAGGAAAATATTCAAAAAATTTCATTTTATCTGATGGTTTTCGGAATCCTTCATTCTTTCGGGCTTAAACTCTTGACTTTTTCGGCTTCATATAATACTATATATAGTATACGAAAAGTTTTTTGATGTCTCAGATATAGGAGGAAATGACAATGGGCTTAACACTTGCAGAAAAAATTCTGAAGGCGCACCTTGTTGAGGGCCAATTCAAAAAAGGCTCTCAGATTGCAATACGCATGGACCAGACCCTTACTCAGGACGCTACCGGAACCATGGCGTATATCGAATATGTGGCTATGGGAGTGCCGCGCGTAAAGACCGAAAAAAGCGTTGCGTACATCGACCACAACACCCTGCAATCGGGGTTTGAAAACGCCGACGATCACCGCTTTATAGGCTCGGTTGCAAAAAAACACGGCATAAGCTTTTCAAGGCCGGGCAACGGGATCTGCCATCAGGTGCATCTTGAACGCTTCGGCGCGCCCGGAAAGACCCTTATAGGCTCCGATTCTCACACCCCTACCGGCGGCGGCCTCGGAATGATTGCTATCGGCGCGGGCGGACTTGACGTCGCCGTAGCCATGGGCGGCGGAGCGTACTACATAACCTACCCTAAGATAATAAAAGTCGAGCTTAAGGGCAAACTCTCGCCCTGGGTATCGGCTAAGGATATAATCCTTGAAGTTCTCCGCAGGTTAAGCGTAAAGGGCGGCGTGGGATATATCGTTGAATACACCGGCGAGGGCGTAAAGACCCTCTCGGTTCCCGAAAGAGCAACCGTTACAAACATGGGCGCGGAGCTTGGAGCAACTACGTCTATTTTCCCGAGCGACGAAAAGACCCTTGAATTTTTAAAGGCGCAGGGCCGCGAGGACGTTTATATTCCCCTCTCGGCCGACCCCGACGCGGTTTACGACAAGGAGCTTGTAATAGATCTTTCAGAGCTTGAACCGCTCGCGGCCTGCCCTCATTCTCCCGACAATGTAAAGCCCGTGAGAGAGCTTGCCGGAATGAAGATAGACCAGTGCTGCATAGGCTCCTGCACCAATTCTTCCCTTCTTGATATGTCGAAGGTCGCCTATATCCTTGACGGCAAGACCGTAAACCCCGACGTTTCACTCTCTATCGCCCCCGGCTCTAAGCAGGTCCTTTCGATGATGTCTCAGAGCGGCGCGCTGACAAAGATCATAGACGCCGGCGCAAGAATACTCGAATCCGCCTGCGGCCCCTGCATAGGCATGGGGCAGTCGCCTAATTCAAAGGGAATATCCCTAAGAACCTTCAACCGCAACTTTGAGGGCAGAAGCGGCACCCGCGACGCGGGAGTTTACCTTGTTTCGCCCGAAACCGCCGCCGCCTCGGCGCTTACCGGCGTTATGACCGACCCGCGCACCCTCGGAGAAATGCCCGAGTTCAGACTTCCCGAGAAGTTTTACATCAACGACAACATGATAGAGCTGCCCGCAGATGAAAAGGATATGGATTCTGTGGAG
Organism: uncultured Clostridia bacterium; assembly: GCA_947630315.1. GTDB lineage: Bacteria > Bacillota > Clostridia > Oscillospirales > Ruminococcaceae > Faeciplasma. The sequence continues at coordinate 1,299 of CANRHA010000046.1, read as the reverse complement.
ATATTAAGAGGCCCGAATATTGCCGGCTACCCCGAGACGTCTCCCCTTGCGGATTCTCTGAATATAGAGTGCTCGTTAAAGGTCGGCGACAACATCACCACCGACCACATAATGCCCGCGGGCGCAAAGATCCTTCCGCTGCGCTCGAATATCCCCGAAATTTCAAAGCATTGTTTCGCTGTATGCGACGAAACGTTCCCCGAGAGGGCGAAAAAGTTAGGGGCTTCGGTAATAATCGGCGGAGAAAACTACGGCCAGGGCTCGAGCCGCGAACATGCCGCCCTTGCTCCGCTCTACCTCGGCGTTAAGGCCGTAATTGTAAAAAGCTTTGCGCGCATACATAAGGCAAACCTCATAAACGCCGGTATCCTTCCGCTTACATTCAAAAACCCCGCCGATTACGACAAGATCTCACAGGGCGACAAGTTTGAGTTCGCAGGGCTTCGCGATACTGTCAAAAACGGCGGAGAAATAATCGCAAAGGTAAACGGCTGCGAGATCGCCCTTGACCTTGACATTTCGGAAAGAGACCGCGAGATAATGCTTGCCGGAGGGCTTTTGGACTACACCCGCGAGAACCTCGGCAAATGAAAAAGGCGCTGTACCTTATAACCACCGCCCTGCCGCTGTTTCTTATTTTCTGCTGCATAGCGATGTGGTATGTAGGAATGATCGTGATTTTCCCGATAATGCTGGCGGCCGGCGCGGCGTGGTACTTTCTTATCTTCAAAAGGTATGAAAGCCTTTCAAAAAGAACAAAGATAATCATACAGATACTTCTCTGGGCCGCGCTTATAATAACAATGGCCTCGCCGTATGCGCTTATATACTTTGCGATAATGAGGACGGTAGAGTAATCAGGGATCGGACTCGTATCTTATAAAGTTTAAGTAATGAAAGGATGATAAAAATGGCAAAGATAATCATGAAAACCCCGCTCGTCGAGATGGACGGCGACGAGATGACAAGGGTCATCTGGAAGATGATAAAAGAACAGCTCATTGAGCCGTATGTCGAGCTTAAGACAGAATACTACGACTTAGGGCTTGTTCACCGAAACGAAACAGACGATCAGGTTACGGTGGATTCCGCCGAGGCCACAAAAAAATACGGCGTTGCGGTAAAATGCGCGACAATAACCCCGAACGCACAGCGCGTTGAGGAGTATAAACTCAAGGAAATGTGGAAATCCCCCAACGGCACGATAAGGGCGATTTTAGACGGCACAGTTTTCCGCAAGCCGATAATCGTAAAGGGCATCACCCCCTTTATCCCGACATGGACAAAGCCTATTACAAT
>CANRHA010000045.1 GCA_947630315.1 uncultured Clostridia bacterium | reverse complement strand
CATGATCGCGCCGACATAGCTTTCGAGCAGACCGGCGCCGGCAGCCGCTGCATACCCTTCGATCAGGAGCAGATCGACGACAAGTGCGTCTGCTGCGGCAAACCCGCTCAGTGCATGGTGGTGTGGGGGAAAGCATATTAGATGTTAGATGTTAGAGGATAGGTGTTAGAATATAGATGATAGAGGATAGATGTTAGAGGATCGAAAAAGGCTTTGGGGAGTGTCCTTTCTGCCCGCATTATCCCCCACATTCAAATCTGTCACCGAAGGTGACCCCTTGAAATTCTAACATCTAATATCTAATATCTATCTTCTTGATGCGGCCGATTGACAAGACTGCAATTATAAAGTATAATTTTCCATGGCAAAGAGTTGATGCGGCGAAGCCCCACGAACAGGGGGTGGTTGCGAATGGAAGAACTGATACTTATAATCGTCTTAGCATTTATCATTCTTGAGATATTCAAAACCATAAAAAAGTAACCGCCGGCTCTCCAAAGTGGCGGTTACTTTTTGTAACAAGATATTTTCGCTGAGCCAAATCGGCTCTTTGCCATTATTATACCACATTTCCCCCAAATGTCAAGCGCGGCTCAATGAAAATAAAAACGAGCCGTTTGTCCGAAACACAAGCGGCTCGTTCGTTAGCATGAAAAACTAACATACACGCATCGTTCGGCAACCCGTCGGGTCTCCTCACTTACCTATATTATATCATCTTTTTGGGAAATGTCAAGCGGCGGAAAGGGCGGTTATCCCGCAAAAAAGAAAAGTGAGCCGTCTGCTGCAACAGAGGGCTCACGCGTTAGAAAAACCTAACGTAAAATAACCCAACGCAGCGACCCGTCGGGCCCCCGCTGTCAAGTTTATTATACCACATTTCCCCCAAATGTCAACCCCGGAAGGCTATTATTATGAAGATATCAAAATCAACCAAAAATAAGCTCATGCTGCTGCTGTGGTTTTTTGTCGCCGTGGTGTTCTGCATCTTCTGGCTCTCGGCGGTGATAAAGGATAACTATGAATCCAAAAAGATCGGCTTCTCGGCGGAACGCCACCTTTCCCTCGCCGCCGAAGCGCTCGAAAACTATTCGTCGACCCAAAGCGCCGACGACTGGAACCGCGCGGCGGAAAACTTTCACGCCTTCTCGGTCCTCGCTTATGAGGGCATGACAAAGGTCAAGGGCGATTTTATCGGCCCGGCGGCCGCCGAAAACTGCTATTCGGTCTCGGAAGCTATGCTCATAAACCGCGAGGCGGTGATCCCCCGGGCGGACGATATCCTTAAGGCGATAACCCTCCTTAAAGACGACCTCTCAAGCCCCGAGGCCGCAAGGATAATAAAAGAAATACGCGACTCCGCCCTCGGCGGCGCGGCTAAGTGATAAAATTTCCGACTCAGCGGCTGCCGAGTCGGATTTTTTTGTATTAAACGCCGAAACAGCGCGGGTTTATTGACTTTAACGCGGGTTTCTGATATATTGTAATATGTATAAGCAGAGGGTCCGGGGGTGAAAATATTGTTGATAATGATAGCGTCGGATATCCACGGCTCGGCGCTTTACTGCCGCAGGCTTCTTGAACGCTTTGAAAGTTCCGGCGCAAAAAAGCTCCTCCTGCTGGGAGATATTTTGTACCACGGCCCGCGAAACGGCCTCTGCGACGGATACGACCCAAAAGCCGTCGCGGATATGCTCAACCCGTACGCCGGCAGTATCATGGCGATAAAAGGCAACTGCGACAGCGAGGTGGACCAGATGGTCCTCGACTTCCCGATGATGTCCGAAACCGCGCTGATAGAAAACGGCGGCCTTGCCGCGCTCGCGATACACGGCCACAAAAATATGGATAACGCGCCGCTCGGAGGGGTGGATATTCTGTTTTACGGCCACACTCACGTTCCGGACAACACCGTCAAAAACGGTGTAGTTTACGCAAACCCCGGGTCGGTTTCTATCCCTAAAGTGGGCAGCCCTAAAGGCTTTATCCTCTGGGAGGGCAGAACCCTCAACTGGACCTCGCTTCAGGGCAATCGGTACGACTCGCGCGAAATAGGTTAAGAATGATTTTTATATAGGAGGATATATATGGAAAAAAGAAAGTATGAGACGGTCGACAGCGTTCCAAAGCTTGAAGAGGTAATAAAGCGCGTGCGTGAGGCGCAGACGCGCTTTGCCGAATACTCTCAGGCCGAGGTCGACAGGATCTTTCTTGCGGCGGCAACGGCGGCCAACCGCGCAAGAATACCCCTCGCAAAGATGGCCGTCGAAGAGACCGGCATGGGCGTTGTTGAGGACAAGGTAATAAAGAATCACTACGCCAGCGAGTACATCTACAACCAGTACAAGGACTTCAAGACCTGCGGAGTTATCGAGGAGGACAAGGCCGGCGGAATGATGAAGATAGCCGAACCTATAGGCGTTATAGCGGCGGTCATCCCCACCACTAACCCGACCTCTACGGCTATATTCAAGACGCTGATCTCTCTAAAGACCCGCAACGGAATAATCATCAGCCCTCACCCGAGAGCAAAAAAATCGACCATCGAGGCGGCAAGGATAGTCCTTGAAGCCGCGGTAGAGGCCGGCGCGCCGGAGGGAATTATCGGCTGGATAGACGTTCCGACCCTCGAGATGACCAACCTTTTGATGCGCGAGGCGGATATAATTCTGGCCACCGGCGGCGCGGGAATGGTAAAATCGGCCTATTCGAGCGGCAAGCCCGCCTTGGGCGTAGGCGCGGGCAACACCCCCGCGATAATCGACAGCACCGCGGACATTCTCTTAGCGGTAAACTCCATTATCCATTCAAAGACCTTCGACAACGGAATGATCTGCGCTTCGGAACAGTCGGTAATAGTTCTTGAAGACGTTTACGCCGCCGTTAAAGAGGAGTTCTCCCGCCGCGGCTGCTACTTCTTAAACCCCGAGGAGACCGACAAGGTAAGGCATACTATGATCATAAACGGCGCTCTGAACGCAAAGATAGTCGGTCAGCGCGCGGCTACTATAGCTAAACTCTGCGGGGTAGACGTTCCCGAGGCGACAAAGATCCTCATAGGCGAGGTCGAAAGCGTTGAGCTTTCCGAGGAGTTCGCACATGAAAAGCTCTCGCCGGTCCTTGCCATGTACAAGGCTAAGGACATTGAGGACGCCTTTAAAAAGGCCGAAAGGCTTATCGCCGACGGCGGATTCGGACACACCTCGTCGATATACCTCAACGTAAACACCGAGCAGGAAAAGCTGATGGAATTTGCCGAGAGAATGAAGACCTGCCGCATACTTGTAAACACCCCCTCCTCTCAGGGCGGCATAGGCGACCTCTATAACTTCAGGCTCGCCCCCTCGCTCACTTTGGGCTGCGGCTCATGGGGCGGCAACTCGGTATCGGATAACGTAGGCGTTAAACATCTTCTGAACATTAAAACCGTCGCCGAAAGGAGAGAGAACATGCTCTGGTTCCGCGCACCCGAAAAGGTATACATCAAAAAAGGCTGCCTGCCTACCGCCCTCGCCGAACTCGGCGAAATGGGCAAAAAGCGCGCGTTTATAGTCACCGACAGCTTCCTCTACAAAAACGGCTACACAAAGCCTATCGAGGATAAGCTCTCAGAGCTTGGAATAAAATACACCTGCTTCTTCGACGTCGAACCCGACCCGACCCTTGCCTCGGCTAAGGCCGGCGCGGCGGCGATGAGAAGCTTTGAGCCCGACCTTATAATCGCGCTCGGCGGCGGCTCGGCTATGGACGCCGGAAAGATAATGTGGGTATTATACGAACACCCCGACGCGGACTTCGCCGATATGGCCATGCGCTTCTCGGACATAAGAAAGAGGATATACAAGTTCCCGACGATGGGCGAAAAGGCTTACTTTGCCGCTATCCCGACCTCGGCCGGCACCGGCTCGGAGGTAACTCCGTTCGCGGTAATAACCGACGAGACGACCGGGGTAAAGTATCCCCTTGCCGATTACGAGCTTCTGCCCGACATGGCGATCATCGACACCGATTTCCACATGTCTGCGCCTAAGGGCCTTACCGCCGCCTCGGGTATAGACGCTGTAACTCACGCCCTTGAAGCCTACGCCTCGGTGATGGCGACCGATTACACCGACGGCCTTGCGCTTCAGGCTTTGAAGATAATCTTTGAATACCTTCCCCGCGCATATAACAACGGCTCCGACGCCGAAGCGAGGGAAAAGATGGCCAACGCAGCGACAATGGCCGGAATGGCGTTCGCAAACGCTTTCCTGGGCGTATGTCATTCTATGGCCCATAAGCTCGGCGCATATCACCACATCGCCCACGGCATAGCAAACGCCCTGCTTATAGATGAAGTTATACGCTTCAACTCTGCGGAGGTGCCCGCTAAAATGGGAACATTCCCGCAGTACGCCTACCCTCACGCCCTACGCAGATACGCTCAGGTCGCCGAAACTTTGGGCCTCGGCGGCCGCGACGATCAGCAGAAGGTCAAAAACCTCATAAAGGAAATAGACAAGCTGAAAGAGGCCATAGGCATAAAGCCCACCATAAAAGACTACGTTCCGAACGAGGAGGACTTCCTGGCGCGGCTCGACAGCATGGTCGAAAACGCCTTTGACGACCAATGCACCGGCGCAAACCCGAGATATCCTTTGATGAGCGAGATCAAACAGATGTACCTCAACGCCTATTACGGCAGAAAATGGAGTGAATGATCATGAACCTTAAAAACGCCACAGTAATCGCCGAGCGCCCCACAAAAACCGTCTACCGCGACGGAAACCGCTGCATAAAGCTCTTTACCGAGGGCTACTCGAAAGCGCTCATTCTCAACGAAGCTTTGAACCATGCGAGAATTGAGGAGACCGGCCTTAAAATGCCGAAGCTCCTTGAAGTTACTACCGTAGACGGCAGATGGGCTATAGTAACCGAATACATCGAGGGCAAGACCCTTGCCGAGCTTATGGCCGAGCACCCCGAAAAGAAGGACGAATACCTTGAAATGCTCGTAGACCTTCAGCTTGAAGTGCAGTCTAAGACCTGCCCGATGCTGAATAAGCTCAAGGACAAGATGAACTCAAAGATAAGCCAGGCGAGGCTCGACGCAACAACAAGGTATGAGCTTCACGTCAGGCTCGACGGAATGCCGAAGCACAACAAGGTCTGCCACGGCGACTTCAACCCCTCGAACGTCGTTATAACCTCGTCGGGCGAAGCCTATATAATCGACTGGGCGCACGCCACTCAGGGCAACGCCTCGGCCGACGCGGCAAGAACATACCTTTTGTTCTGCCTCGGCGGAGAATACGACACCGCAAAGAAATATCTCGATCTGTTCTGCAAGAAATCGGACACCGCAAGGCAGTATGTGCAGAAGTGGATGCCGATAGTCGCGGCGTCGCAATCGGTAAAGGAAAACGAGAAGGAGCGGGAGTTCCTCCTCAACTGGGTAAACGTTGTAGATTACGAATAAGGGCTTAAAATGATAGTAATTTTAAAGCAAAACCCCGATAAGGCTCAGCTTAAGGGGCTTATGACCTGGCTTGAATCCAAAGGGATAAGCGTTCAGACTACCGTGGGCGCTCAGCAGACCATATTAGGTCTTGTCGGCGACACCTCGGTTTTGGATATCGACCTTATTTCCGCCCTCGATATCGTAGAGGCGGTCCGCCGGGTACAGGAGCCTTATAAAAGCGCCAACCGAAAATTCCACCCGGCCGACAGCGTCATCAACGTAGGCGGGGTAGATATCGGCGGAGGCCGCGCGGTAACTATCGCCGGCCCCGGGGCGGTGGAATCCGAAGAGCAGATAGTTAAGCTCGCCGCAGAGCTTAAAGCCCTCGGCGCGGATATTCTCTGGGGCGGGGCGTTTAAATCCCGCACATCGCCCTACTCTTTTCAGGGCCTTAGGGCCGAGGGGGTAAAGCTCTTGGCCGAGGCCGGGCGCGAATCGGGTATGCCGGTCGCCGCCGAGGCCGCCGACCCCTCTCAGCTTGAACTGATGGAGGGCGTGGACCTTATAATCGTCGGCGGGAGAAATATGCGGAACTATGAGCTTTTAAGAGCCTTGGGGGGCTGCGGCAAGCCGGTCCTTTTAAAGAGAGCGGTCAGCGCCACCTATGAGGAGCTTCTGATGAGCGCCGAATACATAATGTGCGGCGGGAATCAGGAGGTGATACTCTGCGAACGCGGGATACGGACCTTTGAGACCGACACCGCCTTTACCCTCGACATCTCGGCCGTGCCGGTGCTCAAACAGCTTTCACATCTGCCGGTCCTGACCGACCCGAGCAACGCTTCGGGCAGGTATTACCTTGTCGAACCGCTGGCTAAGGCCTCTTTGGCGGCGGGCGCCGACGGAATTATTGTGACCGTTCACGACGATCCCGCCCATGCGATGTGCGACGGGCCGCTTTCGATAACTCCCGAGAGGTTTAAAAATCTGATAAAAGAGCAGGGGGAAAATCAAAATGGAGCTTGACGAGATCCGCGAAAAAATAGACGAGCTCGACCGGGCGCTTCTGCCGCAGATCCTTAAGAGAATGGAACTTTCGGCCGACGCGGTGAAAACCGGGCTTCTGACCCCTGCCGAGATCCGCTCGCGCGAGCGGGAAATGCTGAAATGGGCCTCCGAACAGAACTGCGGGGATATGGAGCCTTACATACACAGGTTTTACAATTCGCTGTTTGAGCTTTCGCTTGCCTACCGCGAAGTCACCGGCCCCGCCCGCGGAAGCGTCTACAACGACGTAACAAAGGCGCTTTCCGCCGACATCGGGGAATTTCCGAAGGGCGGAACCGTGGCTGTTCAGGGCGTTGAAGGCGCAAACTCTCAGATGGCCGCGGACAGCCTGTTCCCCCGCGGGAATCTTATATTCTTCAAGAGCTTTGAGGCGGTCTTTGACGCCGTAGAGAGCGGGCTTTGCCGGTTCGGAGTTGTGCCGATCGAAAACAGCTCGAACGGCTCCGTCAGGGCGAACTACGATCTACTGAACCGCAAAAACGTAAAAATTGTCCGCAGCACCCGGCTCTGCATACGCCATGAGCTTTTAGGGCAGCCGGGCGTGACCATCGACAAAATAAAGGAAATTCGCTCTCACGAACAAGCCCTCGGACAGTGCTCTGAGTTTTTGAAATCCCTCGGCGATAAGGTAAAGGTGATCCCCTGCCCCAACACCGCCATGGCGGCTGAGCTTGCGGCGCGTTCGGAATTTGGCGACATAGCGGCGATCGCCTCGCATTCGGCCGCCGAGCTTTACGGGCTTACGCCGATCGCGAAAAACATTCAGAACAGCGACAACAACTACACCCGGTTCATATGCATCTCGCGCGAATGCGAAATTTACCCCGGCGCCGACAGGATCAGCCTGATCCTCGCCCTTAAACACCGCCCCGGCGCGCTTTATGAAGTCCTGGCGCGGCTCACGGCGCTTGAAATAAACCTGATCAAGCTTGAAAGCTGCCCTATCGTCGGCCACGATTTTGAGTTCATGTTCTTCTTTGAGATGCAGGGCTCGGTGCGCGACCCGAAGGTCCTGGCCATGCTCGAAGCGCTGGAGAAGTCCTGCGCGAGCTTTAAGTTCCTGGGGAATTACGCGGAGGGGTAGGAGAGAAACTGTTCCTCTCTCCCCGAGCCGGGCGTTCTACCATCTACCCCCCTAACATCTAACATCTAAACGCCCCCGGAAGGTCTCCGAGGGATTACTATTTGTATTATTATATCAAAAATATACTATCTGTTCCCGCCTTTCTTGCAGACGAGCATCACCGCAAAGCAGAGAATGCCGCAGATGGGGAAAACTACCCACGACGGATCCCAATTTGAGGCGACAAAGCCCATGAACAGATAAAAGGCCGTGGCGGCGAGCATTATTACCCCGCAAATGTTCCTGCCGAGATAGCGGCGCTTCTTCCGCGCGACGGCCTCCGGCGTGTCGTCGGGCTTGACGCCCTGCTCGTAGTCGCGCTCTATGTTGTAGCTCTTGATGTCGTACATGCCGCACCTCAGCCCCGCGTAGATGAACAGCCAGACCGCCGCCGCGATGAGCAAAAGCATCAGCGAAGAGGAAAACCGGGCGATATACGGAACGTTCAGAGTTGTAATAATTACGCCGATAAAGATGAGCGCCACGCCCCCGGCGATCAGATAGGGCATTTTTCTTGACGTGAAGCTTTCCCGTTCCTCGGGGGAATAAATTTCGGGCATATAGGGGTGTTCGCGCTCGAAGTTTTTCTTTTTGACACCGAAAAGCGTAAGAAGCGCTACGCCGACAGCCGCGAACATCAAAAAGATCACGGGGCCGAACGCTTCTCCCATATCCGCGGAAGTACCGGCAATTATAAGCGCGACGCCGGTGGCAATCCCTTTTGCAAAGCCGGTGTAAAGCCGGTGATATTTTTTGCGGATATTCGCCCTATCGACCTCGACCCTGCCCATCATAAGTTCATCTACCGTGACGCCGAACAGGTCTCTGAGCAGCAAAAGCTTATCCATTTCGGGGTAGCCGCCGTCGGTCTCCCACTTGCTGACCGCCTGACGCGATACGCCGAGGCGTTCCGCCAATTCCTCCTGAGACATTCCCGCGGCCTTTCTCAGGTTCTGCAAATTTTCGCTGAAATTCATAAAATCTACCTCCGGTAATTTTTTTGATGGAGTTGCCTCCCGAAAAAATACTACCTCAGCAGACATCATATCACCACCAACATGCGGTTGCAACTCAGATTTTCCGCGCCACTTTCGGTTGCGCGAGGGGGAAACGAGGCTACGAACAGAAGACAGAGGGCGGATGTCAGAAAACGGAGGGGCGACTTTTAGGGCGGGTGGTATCAGCCTGTAGCCGGGGGTAAAAGGTATTCGCTCGTGCGCATCATAATTTTGCAGCATCTATGAAAACCTCCACTGACCACTACCCTCTAATCTCTACTGTCTCCCCGCTCATGCTATCATAGCTCACCCCACCCCCTGCCCCTCCCCTCGAGGGGAGGGGAGACGCTCTCAGGTGACTTTTCTGCTGAACCGCACCCCCGGGCGAAGCCCCGGCGGCCGGAGGCCGCCGCAGCGCGCCTGCGGCGCGCTGACCCCGCGCGTAAGCGCGGGGCGGGCTTCGCCCGGGGTCTCTGCTACGCAGAAAGGTGTCGGCTACCGCCATGCCGCGCCCTGTTCCTTCTGCTTCTTACCAATCTGTGCAGATAGCTATGGCAAAGCTGTTCCCCTCCCCTCGAGGGGAGGGGGAAGGGGTGGGGTGACTATAATAGCATGAGCAAATTTCCGCAAGGAAATTTACGAATACCTTTTTATAGTGTGTGGACGCGCGTTGAATTGCTTTATTATCCAAGGCGCACAATGAAACCTGTTCATTTTAAATAGCATGAGCGAAGCGAATACCTTTTTCCCAAGCGTGGGTACCCGCACTCTGTCACTATTGCTCACAGTAAAGCGTTCTATCTTCTAATCATCTATCCTCTATCATCTAAAAGCGGAGGGGCCAGGGGTGGGGCAACTAAAATAGTATGAGAAAATTTCCGCAAGGAAATTTGCGAATACCTTTTTTCATCAAGGACAACGTTCAGCCAGCAAAGGACAGCATTATATCCCGGCTCATTTAAATTAGCCTTCGCGCCGCGCCCCGCTTTTTGCAGATTATTCACGCGCCAAGGTATAATTATACACGTCAGGTAGTACGGCTACCCCCCTTCACCCTTTCCTCTCCATCGCCGCCCTGAGCTTTCCCGCCAAAAGCACGGCGCAGGCGATCTTCACGCCGTCGCCGATCAAAAACGGAAGCACACAGCTTGCAAGCGCGGGGATAAGCTTCGACCCGGTGAGCGCGCAGAACCAGGCTGTGCCGAGGGCGTAAAGGACCGCCGTTCCGAGCGCCATGCCCGCGGCGTTCGCCCAAGGCTTTCCGAACTTATCCGCAAAAATACCCGTTATAACGGCGCAGGGGATATACCCCACGAGATAGCCGCCGGTCGCGCTGAAAAGCTTCTGGAACCCTCCCGAGAAGCCGGAAAACACCGGCAGCCCGATAAATCCCAGCATCAGGTATATCGCAACCGCCGCCGCGCCTTTTTTGGATCCGAGGACGGCCCCGCAAAGATATACGCCGAAGGTCGCCAGCGTGATTGAGATCGGCCCGACCGGCACGGCGAACGGCGAAATTATGCACATCAAGGCTGAAAACACCGCCGCGATCGCCATCTGCCGCAGCGCCTGCCCGGTTTTACTCATTTTTATCACCTTTCTTTTTGTTGATTTGTTGGTTTGTTGTTTTGTTGATTTGTTGATTTGTCTGATTTTTATTGATTTACCTGCCTGCCGCCCGGCGTTTGACGTAAAAGAGGGTATGATCTATGACGGTCGCTTTCTCTTTCATCAACCCGGGCAAAGCAATTCTGACCTCTGTTCTCTGCCGAAGGCCCCGGGCGAAGCCCGCCCCGCGCTTAAGCGCGGGGCCAGCGCGCCGTAGGCGCGCTGCGGCGGCCCGGAGGGCCGCCGGGGCTTCGCCCTGCCAGAGGTCAGAAGTCAGATATCAGAAAACAGATGTAGGTGGGAGCGAAGGCGGCGGATAGCAGGAGCTTGCGGTAGAGGCAGAGGGAGGAGGCTTCGCAGTATCCCCCTCCCCTCGAGGGGAGGGGTCAGGGGGTGGGGTGATTCAAATAGCATGAGAAAATTTCCG
>CANRHA010000044.1 GCA_947630315.1 uncultured Clostridia bacterium | reverse complement strand
GGGCTTGAACTGCCGCTGACTCCATGCGACATACTGCCTGCCGCCGTCCTCAAAGGTGGTCATGTCGAGGGTAATGCCCTCTGTGTAAAGGGGCGAGCCGTCTTTTTTGAGGACTCTCTTAGGCGCTTCCCATGAGTTTTTATCGTCAAGCTCTCCGCCGTCCTTTAAAACCATGACGTGACTCTGTTCGTCGCCAAATTCCTTTGGCGTGCAGGCGTGGAAGATATACTCCCTGCCGTTTACGTTGTGGAACTCGGGCGCCCATAAAAGCCCGCCGACGTGTTCGTAGGTCTGCGCGTCAAGAATAAGCTTTTCGGGCGCATTTACCAGCTCGGGTATGCTTTTTGCGCGGCGGACGTATATCGAGCGGTTGCCGTCCGCGTCGTTTGTGGCGATAAAGTAGTAGTCGCCCTTGTAGCGGTAAACGCAGGGGTCGGCGCGGTTTTCCGCTATCGGGAACTCGTACCTGTCCGAATGGATCCTGCCCCTGAGAACGCCGTTTTCGGGCTTTGTTTCCCAATCTACCCTTTTCAGGTGCTCCGAGCCGTCGGAATATTTTACGCATACCCTGAACCCGTCAAGCTCGTCTTTTCCGATCTCCTTTTTATATTCGACCGTGACGGCTTTTGGTATACTGAGCTTTTTGACGGCGTAGTCCGCCTTTTCGCCGTCGACTTCAAACTCCTGCGCGTCATAAGCCCCCTCGATGCCTAAGAAAACTTCCTCCCTGCCGAGGTGCCCGCACTCCTTGACGTCGTCGGTTCCGTGCAGAATATCGCTCAGCCTGCGGCGGTACACCTTTCCGCCAACCGAATATTTCGCCACATATCCTCCGTGACAGCCGCATATCTTCAGCGTTACGTCGTCAAGGTATTCGTCGCTCAGCTTTAAAAGTCCAAGCTCGCGGTAGTGAACGAGATCCTCCGTTTCAAAAACCAGCGCGCAGCCCTTTGAGCTTTCATCGGGGGCGCCGTCCGCCTCGGTGCGAATTGCAATAACCTTGAAGCCGTCGGCGTCGGGCATTACAAACGGCTTTTTGAGACTTTTAGGGGTTATAATGCCGGTGGTTTTATCCTGAACGGCTTTGGCGAAGAGCACGCCGTAGTTCAGGTTGAGGGCCTTGTACCCGCCGTTTTCATCTTCACACCCAAGGTGCATACTCAGCCCTAACCTCGGGGCATATTCGGCCTCGCTCACCGCGTGCCGCTGATAGCATACAAATTTCATATTTACTCCTCCGCGTTATCCTGCTTAAGCTTTTTGGTGTGTTTTGTAACGGTCACGGCCGCAATAATAAGCGCCGCAACTATTATAACCGCTATGGCCGCCCCTACGGCTATAAGTACTGAGGTCATTCCCGATGATCTTGTCTTTACAAACGGGTTGACCTTTTCCTCGACGGCGGGTTCAACGTAATTCGGGTCGGCGGTAAGGCCGATCTCGATAGTCGTAAGGCTTCTTGCCGGCAGCCAAAGCTCGTCGTCAAATTCGCCCATATCCTGCATATACTCGTTGTCGAACCCGAACTCGCTCTCGCCCTCAACCGACTGCCAGACGTGGGAATCAAGGATATCCTCGCCGGCGTCGAGGCGCAAAAACTCGCCGTTTTCAAGGGTGTTCGCGGCAACTATTACTACCTTGCTGCCGTCAGGCGATTTAAACGCCGCGATCTTTGAACCGAGCTCCTCCGAAACGTCTATCCGCTGGTAGCCCTTTTTGATGAACTTTGAGAAGTGCATCATTATGTAGTGGTTGCCCATTCTCTTTATCTCCGAGTCGGGCGAATCGCCGACCTCGATTATGCAGCTTCCCTGATTGAACCGCCATACGCCGTCCCAATAGAGGTAGGCCGAGAGGTTTTCGTTTATAAGCTCGTCTATTATTATCCCGGCGTGATCGAAGTAGTTTTTGTTGTACCATTCGGTCATCCACATTCTGCGGCCCTTTGATGCCTCATATACGGCGTTGAAGTTTTTAGGCTCAAATCCGCCGTAGTCCTCCATTCCGTAGAGGTGGTGGCCGACTACCTCGACGCTCTCGGGGCAGTTTTCAAAAACAGGGTCGAGGTATCCCGAAATAAGGTCGGGCCATGCGGCCATTGTTTCCGCGCCGATAAGCTTTGGCGCGAACTCGCCGAAAGCCTCCTTAAAGGCATTGTATACGGCTATGTGGGCCTTCCAGTAGCAACAGTGGTAATCGTCCTCCTCCTGGCCGAAGAAGAACCCCGCCTCGTCGCGCGCCTCGCCGTTTTCGTCTACATGCCGCTCCTGAAGCTCCACCTCGTTTGATATCGAGAAGTAATCTACGGGTATTCCCGCGTCGAAGAAATACTTGACCGACTGAACGCAGAACTGCGCCAGCTCATCGTACATGTACTCGCCGTTTTCGTCCTTTGCAAGGGTGTAGTAGCTGTAGCCGCTGTCCGATTTTTCGGTGTACGCGACCCACGGCAGATCGCGGCGGTATTCGCCCCATGACGTTACCAAGACCGTCGGGTCTATGCCGCGCTCTAAGGCGGCGCTGTAAACGGTGTAGTATTCCTTATAACCCTCCTCGGCCTGTTTTGCTTCGTCCGGGTTTCGTATCTCGTTTAAATCGCGGAACCTTATTATGTTGAACTCGGTGTCGTTAAAGGTCCAATCCCAAATCGTCTCGGACTGATTGTTGTTTACCGCCCAGCCGAGGTACCATGTGTACGACGCTCCGAAGCCGTCGATGGTCTGATATGTCGTATTTTTGTCGAGCTTTACTATTTCGGCGTCGTCATAGGCGGCGGCGCTCACAATAAGGCTCAGAGCGATAACTATCGCCGCGGCAAATGATAAAATCCGCTTCACGTTTTATCCTCCTTAAATATGTAATAATAAGGCGAACCCCGCCCATCTGTTATAAAACGGGCGGGGGTGAATGCTTATGAGTATCAGCCTCCGAGGGCTGCAAGCTCGGCGTTCAGCTCGGCAATGTAGTATTCTATGGTCTCCGAGTTGTTCTCTTTAAGCTGCGCCCACGAGGTGTCGTTTGCGGTGCGGATAATGCCGTCGCCCATCATCTGGCGGATAGGATCCTGAAGATTCTGAGGGAGGTTTCCGGTCGGGTCGATAACGAAGTTCGCGTCGGCGATCTCCTGGCATACGCGGCTCATTTCGATCATGTCGTCGTTCCACTTGTAGGTCTCGCGGAGCTGGCGCTCGTCGATCTTAATAACGACGGGGTCGATCACCTTGAAGCGGATGCAGGCGGCAAGAAGGGCGGCGCCCTCGGGGTTAGAGGCGTTGTTGATTATAGCCATCGCGCCCTTTACGTCGTCGAAGCTCGACTGGCAGTAGTAAACGCCGTCGCCCTGGGGGTCTCTCGGCAGAGGAGCGAACATAAGCTCGCCGGCCTCAATGTCGCCCCAAGTGGCGTTTATCATTTCAACGGTGTTGGTAAAGAAGCTCTCGCCGATTATGTAGAACAGGCAGAGGCCGTCTTTAAGACCTGCGCCGAAGCCGCCTTCGCGGAGAGCCCAGCGGCTTCCGTCCTTGCCGCGGTAGGTGCAGTCGTTCTTCTTGAGGTCGTAAAGATACTGCATTCCGCGCTCGATCTTCGGGCTGTCGATGTTCGACCAGTAGCCGTTTACGGTGTCGTGCATAAGGACCTGTTCGCCGGTGGATTCCATAAACATTGAAACGTAGGCGTAGCCGTCGAGGGCAAAGCGGTCGTCGTCAACGCTCGAGAACTCCATGCACATGTCTGAGAACTGATCCCAGGTCCAGTTGTCGTTGTAGTAAAGCTCCGCGGGGTCGTCGAATCCCCAGCTGTCAAGAACTCTCTTGTTGTAAACGCAAACGTTAGAGGGCTTTGTGGTTATGCAGATCTGGTAGTGGTTGTCGCCTATCGCAAACAGGTCGGCAAGATCTTTCATAGGCGCCCAAAGCGGGTCGGTGAAGTCGATCCACGGGTCGCAGGGCTGTATCATCTGCTTTGTCGCGTTCATGGGGAATATCGCGGTCGAGTTCGAGCCGCCCGGCATCAGGTCGGGGGCGTCGTCAGAAAGAACGAGGGCCGCAAGGTCGTCGTTGTGTTCCTCGTAGGTGGTCTCGATCACCTTTATCGTGTTGCCGTATTTTTCTTTAAAGGTGTAGAAGCCGGTGTTTACTATCTCGTCCTCCGAGTAGTTCTGGAAGGGGTCGCTCCAGCCGAACCACTTTACCTCGGTTCCGGCGCCGGCGGCCTCCTCAACGGGGGGCAGAGTGATTCCCGCCGCGGCGAGTATGGCGGCCGAGTCCTCGGTAGAGAGGGTCAGCTGTATGGGGTTGCGCTTTCCCCTGCCGCAGCCGGCGAGCGTTGCGATCATAATAATTGCAAGCGCCGCGCATATAATTCTTTTCATATAATGTTCCTCCAAAATGACGTAGTAAGTAGTGTTACCATTATACCACCAAGATAGGCTTCTTTCAAGAGGAAATATTGACATATTTTAATCTCGGGTTTTGTGAAATGCGCTTATTTTGCGGAAAAACTGCGCTGAAATTTGACGTATTATAATGTAAGGTATGGCGTGAACGCATATTGAGGCTTTTGCATAGATAATGTATAATTATGCGGAGGTAATGTATAAACATCTTCAAAAACCACACAAACCGAGGTGTTAAAAGTTGAAAATTTGTGTATGACTACGAAAATGGCGGCGGGTACTTGATTCGGCGGGAAAAGGGTATTATAATAACGGCAGTCGGAAAATAAACTTGTTTTACGGAGGAAAATATGGTATTTGCGGTAGACGCGGGCAACACGAATATAGTGCTCGGGGTATTCGACGGCGATTCAAAGCTTTTATTCACAGCGCGCATAGCGACCGATTCAAAAATGACCGGCGACCAGTATGCTGCGGCGATATCCGAGATACTCGGGCTTTACGGGGTATCCAAAGAAAAAATATCCGGCTCGATAATATCGACTGTAGTGCCCTCGCTGACGGCTTCGCTTCCGGCGGCGGTAAGGCTTTTGTTCGGCCACGAGGCGCTTATTCTCGGAAAGGGGATAAACTGCGGCTTAAGGGTAAAGGGCGCCGATCCCTCGGCGATAGGCGCCGACCTGATATGCGGGGCGGTCGGGGCGATGAAAAAGTATCCGCTTCCGCTTATAATATTTGATTTCGGAACGGCTACTACCGTTACCGCCGTAAACCGCGACGGCGAGTTTATAGGCGGGTCGATCATACCGGGAGTCATGATATCGCTGAGGGCGTTGAGTTCGGCCGCGGCGCTTTTGCAGGACGTGACCCCCGACGGCGCGCCGGTTTCGCCCATAAGCCTTGACACCGCCGAATGTATGAGATCGGGTTCGATACTCGGGGCGGCGTCGATGATGGACGGAATGATAGAGAGGTTTCGGGAGGAACTCGGCGCAGACGCTTTTGTCGTCGCGACGGGCGGCCTTGCGGGCAGCGTGGTTCCGCACTGTAAAACAAAGGGCGTCGTAAAGGACGACACGCTGCTGCTCGACGGATTATACGAAATATACAGGCTCAATCTTAAGGAGAAGATCTGAAAATGAAAAGCAAAAAGGTTTTATGGATGACGCAGACGGCGATACTTGCCGCGATAATAATTGTTATGAGCATAACGCCGCTCGGGTACTTATCGGTGGGGATAATAGAGATAACTTTCCTGATGATACCTATAGCCGTAGGCGGGATAGTTTTAGGGCCGGTGGCTTCAACGGTGCTGGGGCTGGTGTTCGGGCTTACGAGCCTTGTACAGGCTTTTCAGCAGGGCGGCTTCAACATGATACTAATGCAGTTCAATCCGATAGGCTTTATACTGACTCTGGTGGTCGCGAGAGTTCTTGCCGGGGCGGGCTGCGGGCTGGTCTACAAGGGAATGAGCAAAATATGCAAGAAGCAGACGGTGAACATGGCCGTGGCGAGCTTTTCGGCCTCGGCGTTCAACTCGGCGTTTTACTTAAGCATGCTGCTGCTGTTCTTCGGGTCTATCCCCGATTACGGCGCGGAGATATGGGCGATGTTCACCTTTGCGCTTGCGGTAAACGCAACGGTCGAGGCGGTAGCCTGCACGGTTATAGGCACGGCGGTTTCTGCGGCGCTCAACAAGGCGATGAAGCGGTAACGCAAAAAACAGCATAAAAAAGGACTTCGGAGCACAGCGCAAGCCATGCTCCGAAGTTCGGTATGGAAATGAGAGAGGGCAGAATTACTCTGCTCTTATAGAAGTATATCACACCCCGGGCAAGTTGTCAACAATTTTTTACGCCCGGGAGTGTCTATTCTGCCCGCATTATCCCCCACATTCAAATCTGTCACCGCAGGTGACACCTTTAAGCTCTAACATCTAACATCTAATATCTAATATCTAATACCTATGATGTGTCCGCTTCGGCCACATCCTTACGCCCGGGCGCGCTCTCTGCGCAGATTGTTCACCGTATCCCGACATGCCGCAGGGCATGGTGTTCCATAAATCTGATATCTGATTTCTGACCTCTGTCTTCTAACTGCTCCTGCGCTGCAAAACTGCGGCGCGGGGGCTTTGTATCTTCGGGCTACTGATCCTCTCGGCGCCTTGGCATAGCCGCCGCCCCGCGCAGCGGGCTTGGGCCGCCTGCGGCGGCCCGGCCTCGACTGCGCCGGCCCCGCAGGGGCCGGCGCAGTCGAGGAGTTCGCACCCCCGGAGGGGGTGCGAACAGCCCGCTGCGCGGGGTAACGGCAACTAAAACAGCGCCGCCACGCCGCAGGAGATGACGAGCACGGCTATGCCGGCTATCAGCACCCCGGCTATTATGCATCGGAACGAAAGTTTGCGGTCCAGCCGTAGCGCGGTAGCTACCAGAGCGCCGGTCCATGCCCCGGTCCCGGGCAGGGGTATGGCGACAAGTATTATCAGCCCGAGAGCCTTGTATTTTTCAACCGTCTTGCGGTTCTTTTCGGCCTTTGCCTCCAAGAATTTTGCAAACGAGCCTATGAAGCCGTTTTTCGTCTTCATCCAGGCGAGAATGCCGTCAAAGAGGTAAAGTATAAAGGGTATCGGCAGGAGATTCCCCAGAATAGCGCAGATAAACGATACCCACGGGTTAAGCCCCAGGAGCACCCCGTAGGGTATTCCGCCGCGAAGCTCCACCACCGGCAGCATTGATATCAAAAATGTGGCGAGGGCCTTTCCGGCGGCGGTAGTTGTCAGCCATGAAAACATCAGTTCACCCCTTCAAAAAGTTCACTTACGGCCTCCGCAACGTCCTTGGCGACGTCCAGCGGGGGCCTTGCGGCGTCGATTATTTTTATGCGGTGAGTGCCGCTAAGGCGCTCAAAAACTTCAAAATAGCTCTTTCTCACGCGCTCTATGGTCTCCTTGTTTTCGTAGATCTCCCGGCTGCTGCGGCCCGCGGAAATTCTGCGGTCGCATTCCGAGGTGGGAACGTCAAGAAAAACGCAGAGGTCGGGCTTTATTATCGCCGGGCAGTTTATATGCGCGGGGAGCAGCCAGTCAAGCCCTATGTCCATCCCCTGATAGGCGAGAGACGAGAAGTAGTACCTGTCGCAGATGACGGTCACGCCCCTGTTAAGGAGGGCTTTTATGCCGTCGGCGGGGTTTTCACAGTGGGATATCCTGTCGGCAAGAAACAGCGCGGCAAGTTCATGGGGCGTGCGCTTTGTAATTCCGCCGAGGGCGTCGCGGATAAGCCCGCCGGTTGCGTATTTTGTAGGTTCGCAGGTCAGGCAGACGTTGAAGCCTTTATCGACGAGAAATTTTTCAAGAAGAGCTATCTGCGTGCCCTTGCCGCTGCCGTCGAGGCCCTCTATGACTATAAACTTAGGTTCTTTCATGGTCACATTCTCCCTGTTGAGCCGAAGCCGTTTACCCCGCGTTCCGATTCGGGCAGCTCC
Source organism: uncultured Clostridia bacterium (assembly GCA_947630315.1). Taxonomy (GTDB): domain Bacteria; phylum Bacillota; class Clostridia; order Oscillospirales; family Ruminococcaceae; genus Faeciplasma. Next base: position 3,006 of record CANRHA010000044.1, on the reverse strand, counting down.
TCGGCTACGTTTATCTCGGGGAAGATGACCGGCAGGGTCACGAGCTGAGCGAAGCGTTCGCCCGGCATGACCGTATACGGTTCGGTTCCGTGATTTATTATCGGCACCGAAATTTCGCCTCGGTAATCGGAATCTATAACGCCGACGGAATTGGGCAGGGTCAGGCAGTATTTTCTGCCGAGGCCGGAGCGAACGATTATGAACATAACAACGTCCTCCCGGTCGGGGCAGACGGCAAGCCCGGTGGGAAAGTTTTTCATCTCGCCGGGATTTATCGTAACCGGTTCGTCGATGCAGGCGTGAAGGTCAAGACCTGCGCTGAGTTTTGTGGCGGCGGCGGGAATCACGGCGGATTCTCTGAGCTTTTTGAATGTCAGGGTCATAGCCCGTCCTCCTAAAGATTTTTAAATCATTATAACCCCGCAGCGGAATTAAGTCAAGCAGCAGCCGAATACACTTAGTATTATATGTGACAGGGGGAAGGCGTATGTTTGCCAAGCTGTTTGAGATAATTTTCGGAGGACTTCTGTGGTTCGCGCTTCATATTGAGGAAAAGGGGTCTTTCCCGAAGCCGTTATCGCCGAGCGAGGAGAGCGTACTTTTTGAAAAGTACCGCGCCGGCGACCGCGACGCCCGCGACCGGCTGATCCTCCATAATTTAAGGCTTGTCGCGCATATTGTAAAGAAGTACTGCTCCACCCCGGACGACCAGGAGGAACTGATCTCCATCGGCACGGTTGGGCTTATCAAGGCCGTGACGACCTATGACCCGCAAAAGGGCAACCGCTTCGCCGCCTACGGGTCGAGGTGTATTGAGAATGAGATCCTCATGCACTTCAGGGCGATGAAGAAGACGGCGGGGGATGTGTACTTCAACGAGCAGATCGACGTGGACAAGGACGGCAATCGGCTCACGCTGATAGATATTCTCGCCGCGGACGGCGACCTGCCCGAGGAAGTGGATCTAAGAATAAATTCGGAGATCTTAAAAATAAGAATAGAGGAGCTTTTGGACCCCCGGGAGAAGAAGATAATTGCGCTTCGGTACGGCCTCTGCGGCGGCGCCCCGCTTACCCAGCGCGAAGTCGCCGCCCTCATGGGAATATCGAGAAGCTATGTCTCGCGGATCGAAAAGCGCGCGATAGATAAGCTCGGCGAGGGAATGAATGTGGATAGGGGCTGAGGGGAGAATGCCCAAAATCGAAGCATTATTTCTTGTTGTTCGCATTTAGCATGCCCTCGATAGAGCTTTCTAACATCTATCATCTAATCTCTAACATCTAAAAACGCCCCGACCTTATTACAGGAGCGGGGACATTTTTATATCGAACCTACCCAAATTTATATCGAACCTACCCAATGTCAATCCGCGTTGGGATATCTGCCGCGCTGGACGCGGACAAGTTCGGCGGCGGCTTTGGCCATAACGTCGCAGCCGGAGGCGTTCGGGTTCAGGCCGTCGCCGCAGTCGTACTGCTGCTGGAGCACCGACGGGTTCTCGGCGCGGCAGAGGACCTCCGAAAAATCAATATAGCCGTCAAAGCCCGAATCCTCGTTTATGATAAACGCGTTTACCGCCGTGCGGATCTTCTCGTGAAGCTCGGAATAGTAAAGGGTGTTGCCGCCGAACGGGGTGAGGGTGCCCGCGTAGATCGAGATCCCCAACTCGTGGCAGGCCGAGATCATTTCTTTATATTCGTTGATTATTTCTTGTGATGTGTCATACTGCGCGCTCGGGATATCGTTTGCGCCTATCAGGATTATGACGCTGTGGACGCCCGGGATATCAAGCACGTCTCTCTTGAAGCGGTCTTTGCCGGAGGGGCCTGTTCCTCCCGAAATTGCGTTTCCGGATATGGCCGAATTTACGACAGATATATGGTTTGTGTAGGTGTCATTTCTCAGCATTGTCGAAAGCGCCTCGGGCCAACTGTTGAAGCCGTTATATGTCGATCTCCCGTAGTCGGTGACAGAATCTCCGAAGCAAACAAGCGTCTCGGTTCCTGCGGCCGCCCATGTATCTGCGCGGCAGAGAAAATACCAGCTCGACATCAGTTCCATTGAATCAAAGGTCTGATCGCTGACATGATCGCCCTCGACTATCCATGAAGTACAGCCCGATTCGCGGTGGCAGGTCGGTGACGCGGGCGCATCGCCGAATTTTATCGTCACGGCGAGATAATCAAGAGGATCAAAAGAAAAACTCAGCTCGTCCGAGGTCACGGTGTCGCCGGCCTTTACCGTAACGGAAGTCGAACCGTTAAATGTGACCGGGATATCCGTCTCGGGATTTATTTCGGGGCTGCCGGGGCCTGTGAGCTGCGCCAACCTCACGGAATCAAACTTAACGCTGCCGCTGCCGTATTCGTTGGAGAAGGTCAGGCGAATTTTATCTCCGCCGATCGAGGTCCTGATCTGTTGGCGGCAGGTGTTGCCGGAAAGCTCGGGGTTCATGGGGATCTGTTCGGAACCGGCGTTGAGGGCCGAGGCCGCCCATGTGGCGTACCAGCCGTCGGCGGGTTCTATCTCGGGCCGTTTTTTTGAACATCCCGACAGCGAAAATATCAGCAAAACGCAAAGCGAAGCGGCCAAAATTTTCCTTGCGAACATAAGTCTTCTCCTTTCGGCGCGGTTGCGGGCGGTATATATGTTAAGTATACCACCTGCCGCGGAAAAGGTCAAGGGCGGGGGTGGGGGGAGTGGGGGTCTCGGGGGGCGCGGTGGTTGCGGAGGTGGTTTGGGTGGGTCCGGCGGTTTCGGCGGCGGTCTGGGCGGTGGTTTCCGTTGGCGTGGGAGAAGCCTGGGTCTCCGGGGCGTTGAAGTAGACTAGCAGGCCCACCAGCACCGCCAGGGCCACGGCCCCGGCGATGGTCCGGTAGCGGGTCAATATCTTCTTCCTGGGCGCTTCCTCCACCTCCCGGCGGCGAAGGGTGATGTTCCCCGCCCGGAAGGTAATGGCCCCGGTGGGGCAGGCATCGATGCAGCCGCCGCAGTGGATGCACTCAT
>CANRHA010000043.1 GCA_947630315.1 uncultured Clostridia bacterium | reverse complement strand
ATATCCGCCAAAAAATGAAAATCTGCGCCCCCGCTTTCCGCCAAGGGATTCGGGGGCGATTTTTATTCTTCATCTGTAAAACTCAGGGAGAGGGTGGGGTTGCGGGCTGCGGAATCCTCAAAAACCGTGAGTATCCTTCTGCCGTAGCCGGCGGTTTTTCTGAGCAGTTCCCCCTCCTGCAAAACTATCTCCGTGTCGCTCATCTCCGAGAGACAATCGCTGAGGGCGTCAAGGTTTCTGCCGTAGTATTCGGGCAGGCCGAGCGCCTCGTAAAGATATTCATGCGCCTCGCGGCGGTGCAAAAGCTTTTCACAGTCAAGTACTATCCTTTTCATTCCGTCACCTCGTAATCCTCCGTGACCTTAAGCTCCTTGAAAGTCCTGTAGTGGTCGGAGGAGTAAAAGTAAAGTCCGTCGTCCGAGTAGATAAGCCTGCGGCTGCCGCGGTTATAGTAGCCGTCGGTGTCTATGTCGCATTCGCGGTATGTCCGGCCCTTCTTCTCGGGCAGCATTCCCTCGTAGTTCCCGAAGTAATCGCCGCCTATCGCCGCGCCCTCCAGGTAATCCTCGACCGAACCGCCCTCCCAGCCAAGCTTTCGGGCCTCGTCCTTAGTTATAAAGTTCGGCGGAAGCTCGCCGTACAGCTCAAGGTACAGCACCACGTTTTCAACGTCGTAGTAGTACTCGCCCTCCTCGGGAAGCCGATCGGGCAGATCGGTTTCGGGCGATGTTGTTGCCTCGGGCTGTGTAATTTCCGCTGATGTCGTCGTCTCGGGCTGCGTCGATTCGGGCGGCGCGGTCTCATCGGGCGCAGGTCCCGCCGGGGCGGTCTCGGGAAGTTGGGAGACGGTCTCCTCGGGTATGTAACCGAAGCCGTAGTCGGCGTCGAGATCGGCCCCGCAGCCGCTGAACAGAAGTGTTGCCGCCGCTGCGAGCGCAAGCAGCTTCATGATCTTCATATTTTTACCTCCCCTGTTCGTTTATCCGCCATCTGTTCGCCGCGGCCATCACCGCCGGCACCAAAACAAGCTGCAAAGCTATTCCCGGCAGGGCGTTCACGAACCCCGAGGTTATGAATATCCCTATGCTGAACTCCGCCGTTTCGGCTCCGCTAAGCCCGAGCATCACCGCGCGCGCTATTCCCCAGACGACCCTGCCTATGAGCATAGAGGGTATCATCGCGCCGTACACCGCGCCGATGTTCTTTTTTCGGAACAGAGCGTAGAACACCGCCACGAAGAATCCGTATGATGCAAGCTCGAACGCCATTCCCACGGCGTCGGGGTATATCGCCGGCATGCCGAACAGGACGCTCCGCAGAAGCGGAGTTATGAACCCGACCGCCAGGCCGTATTTTTCGCCGCAGATAAGCCCGCAGAGAAACACGGGTATATGCATCGGGCAGAGCATTTTTCCTATCTGGGGTATCTGCATCGTGATAAACGGCAGCAGCAGGCCGATGGCCATGAACATCGCCGCGAGAGAAATTTTTCCGTATTTACTGTTCATTTTTGTTTTGCCTCCCCGAAAGAGCCTTTAAGACGGCGGCGAGTATTATTCCGTTGAGGGCGCCCGCCGCAGCGCCCGAAACTATCAGAACCGGCAGATAGTACCATATCGCGCCGGCGTCGGTCAGAAACGCCGCGACGGCAAGCTGCCCTATATTGTGCAATACCCCCGCGGCGGCGGATATGCCAACCGGCGAGAATATCCCGGTTTTCTTTAAAAGTATCATTCCTATAAAGCTGAGCGCCCCGCCGGCAAGGCTGTATAAAAGTCCGGTAAAGCTGCCGAAAATAAGCCAGCTGAGTAAAATCCTTATCAGGCTTACCGCGGCGGCCTCCTTAGCGCCGAAAAGCCACAGCGCCGCCATCACGCAAAGGTTTGCAAGCCCAAGCTTTATCCCCGGGATCCCCCCGGCGGTTATCGGAACGAGCATTTCAAGGTATGACAGCCCGAAGCATAAAGCAGTCAGCACGCCCAAATACGCCGCCCTGCGCGCAAGGCCGCTTTTCCCGCCGCGGTTTATCATATCCGTTTTTTCGGTCGCCGGGCCGTTCATCTTACGCTCCTTCATATCACAAAATCAGCCCCGCCGCCGGTTATCTTTACGCTTACGCCGTTCGGCAGACAGACTATCGCCTCGCCCGAGCGGCTTATAGGCCGATGAGCCGCGCAAAGCCCGTTCGGGCAGTCGGATTTTACGATCTTCGCGGCGCCGCCCTCTATTTTTAAGGTGCATTTCCCATCTATGTCGAGTTCGGCGTCTTCATCAAGACTCAAAACCGCGTAGATCTTTCCGCCGAGCCTCACTTCAACGTTGACTCCGGCCTCTTTTTTCGCGCCCGAAAGGTATATTATAAGCGCCAGGGCGAGCGCCGCGCAAATCAGCAGAATATCCGCCGCGGGGCGCTTTATTTTTTTATTCATAATCGGAAAAGCCCTCCGTGCGTTTTGCCTCCCCGTCGGGGGATATCCACAAAACCTCGGCCCCGAATTTTTCGGCGAGCGCCCTGCCGTCGTCGTAAGGCATGCAGAAAAGCGCGGTCGAAAGCGCGTCGGCCTCGGCGGAATCGTCGGTTATTACCGTGACCGAACGCCAAAGCGCAGCCGGGTAGAGAGTTTCGGTATCTATAATGTGGTGATACCTGACGCCGTCGACCTCGTACCAGCGCTGATAGTCTCCGCTCGTTACAACGCATTCCCCCGCGACTTTTACGGTGGTGAAAATTCCGCCGTCGGGCGATTCTATCCCTATCTCCCACTTTCCCGAGGGCTTTTCGCCGTATGTTATAACGTTCCCGCCGACGTTCAAAGCAAAGCTTTCCGCGCCGGAATTTATCAGCAGCTCCGCGGTTTTCTGCGCCGAATATCCCTTTGCGACAGCTCCGAAATCGAGCGACATTTCCGGGTCTTCAAGCCTGACGCGGCCGCCTTCGAGCTTTATTTTGCCGATGTCACAGTGCCCGGCCCTCGATCTTAACTCATCCGGATCGGGTAAAATTCCCTTTTCGCGGCAGTCGTGCCAAAGCGAAAGCACGCTCCCGAGGGCGATGTTGAGCCGGCCGCCGGTCAGGGAGTGCCAGTTTATCCCCTGCTCGGTGAGTTCGTAAAGCTCCGCCGGGCAGTCGCCCTCCTTGCCGGCGTTAAGGCTTGCGGCGCCATAGGTTTCCGATTCCGAATAGATGTCGAAAATTTCATGGAGCCGCTTAAGCTCGCCGTAGCAAATCCCCGAAAGGCGGTCAAATTCCTCCCGAGAGGAGCAGTAGGCGGTAAATTCGGTCACCGTGTCGAACAAATCGGTGTAAACCGCGCCGTATCTTTCGGGCCGTGCGGCGCAGCCGGCGAATATGACCGCCGCCGCCAAAACGGCAATAAGCCTTTTCATTCCGAGACAGCGGGCTTTGCTCCGGTAAAGCGTATTACCTTCGCCGGGCATTTTTCCGCGCACTTTCCGCAGCCTGTGCACTTTGAGTAATCTATCTTCGCGATATTGTTTTCAACCGCTATCGCGCCGCTCTCGCATACCCTTGCGCAGAGCCCGCAGCCCAAGCAACCCGCGTCGCAGGCTTCTTTTACGGTTTTGCCCCTCGAGCGCGACGAGCAGGTGACGATATAGCTCGCGTCGGCGGGAATAAGTTCAATAAGCCTGTTCGGGCACACCGAAACGCACCTGCCGCAGGCCATGCACCTGTCGCGGTCTATCTTTGCGAGGCCGTTTACTATCTTTATCGCGTCATACGGGCAGGCTTTCGCGCAGGAACCGAGCCCGCAGCAGCCGTATACGCACTTTTTAGCCCCGTGCCCGGGGGCAAGATAGGCTATGCGGCAGTCCTGCTCGTCGTTGTAAACATAGTTGTCGCGGGTGTTCGAGCAGTTTCCAGAACACTTCACATACGCCGCCATTCTCACGCCTTCGGAAAGAGCCACCCCCATTATTTCGCCTATCTCCTTTTTGTCGGACGACGGGCAGAGCGCGGGGTCGGCGCCGTCAAAAACTATGGCGTGGGCGTAAGCGTCGCAGCCGGCAAAGCCGCAGCCGCCGCAGTTTGAACCTGCCAAACAGTCGCGGATCTTTGACTCGCGCGGATCCGATTCGACCCTGAATTTTTCGGCCAGAACGCCTAAAACTATCCCTATTATAACGCTTATAACGCCTATTACCGCCATCGCGGTCAGTACAGGTATCAGCATAATTTCACCCCCGTCAGCCTATCGTGCCCTTAAAGCCGAAGAACGCTATCGCCATCAGCCCGGCGGTAACAAGCACTATCGGCATGCCCTTGAAGCTCTCGGGAATGTCGTTGTGCTCTATCCTCTCGCGTATTCCTGCCATCAGAACTATCGCTATCAAAAATCCCACGGCGGTGCCCACCGAATATATCATCGTATCGGCGAAGGTCTTGTTCTGCTGCGCGGAATCTATCGCAACGCCCAAAACGGCGCAGTTCGTGGTTATCAGCGGAAGATATACGCCGAGAGCCTTATACAGCGCGGGCATCTTCTTTTTTAAGATTATCTCTACCGACTGCACCAGCGCCGCGATTATGAGTATAAATACTATCGTGCGGAGGTATACGAGATTGTCGCGCAGGATAAGGTGATCTATAACGTAGGTTATTGCCGAGGAAAGGGTGATCACGGCTATTACCGCCGCGCCCATTCCGAGGGCGGTAGAGGTCTTTTTCGACACTCCCAAAAACGGACAAAGCCCCAAAAACCTGCTTAAAACAACGTTATTTACCAGCGCCGCAGAAATAATCCCGAGAAAAAGGGTAGTAAGAAAATTCATTCCTCATCGCTCCTTTCACGCTGTCCGCAGTCCTTTTGCATACACTGAGCGCAGCAGCCGGAACAGAATTTGTCGCCGCGGTTTGTGGCGCTCGGCGCCTTGAATTTGTTCTGAAGCGCCGTAAGTATCGCAAGCACAAAGAACGCTCCCGGCGCCATGACCATTATCGAAACCGGAACATAGCCCTCGGGCATTACGCGGAAACCGAATATCTCGCCCGCGCCCAAAAGTTCGCGCACCGCGCCTATTATCGTCAGCGCAAGCGTGAAGCCGAGACCCATTCCGAGGCCGTCGAAGAAGGACGCCACAGGCGGATTTTTACCGGCGTAGCTTTCGGCCCTGCCTAAAATAATGCAGTTTACGACTATCAGCGGGATATAAAGCCCGAGAGCGGTATATACCGAGCGCACATACGCCTGCATCAGCAGTTCCACCACCGTTACAAAGCTTGCGACGACAACTATATACGCGGGCATTCTGACCCTGTCGGGTATGAATTTGCGCAGCAGCGAGATGATGAGGTTTGACATCATCAGCACCGCGCAGGTAGAAAGTCCCATTCCCACGCCGTTTATCGCGCTTGTCGTTACGGCGAGCGTCGGGCACATTCCGAGCATCAGAACAAAGGTCGGATTTTCTTTTATAACGCCGTTGTAAAGGCGTTCTATAGGCGTATTCTGCTTCATTTTCCGCCGCCTCCCATTCCGAGGTATTCCGCAGCTTCAAGAGCGCGGTTCACGGCCTCCGTTACGGCCGAGGTAGTAAAGGTAGCTCCGCTTATCATGTCTATCTCGTTGGGCTGAGTTTTTCCCGAGCCGGTATAGCTTATCTCGCCCGACAGCCCCTTGAACTGATCCTGGAAATCCTTGTCCTGACAGTGTGAGCCGAAGCCGGGGCTTTCGGACATCGAGGTCACTTTCATTCCGGTTATAACGCCTTCGGAATTTACCCCGAGCGAAAGGGTTATCGCTCCGCCGTAGCCGTTTGCCGATCTTGCCGATATAACGCAGCCTATCGCGTTTCCCGAACCGTCGACCGCGAACAGGGCGTCTTCGACGGTAACGCCGTTGTCCGAGGGAACGTCTACGCCGTCAAATCCGAAATCTGCGAGGGGTTTAAAGTCCTCGGCGTCGGGGAACACCTCGCGGTAGGAAGCGGCGCGTTCCTCCTCCTCGGCGGCGCTTATCGTGTCGGCGGTAAGCTCATGGACAAACGACAGGCAAAGCCCCGCGACTATCGTTATAACAACAAGGGAGAGGGTGTCTTTAATGAGTTTTTTCATCATTTTTTGTCACGCTCCTTTTCAAGGCCGAACGGCTTCGGAACGGTTATCTTTTCAATAAACGGGGTCAGCAGGTTCGAGATGATTATAGCGTATGAAACGCCCTCTACGCCGTTACCCACGCAGCGTATCAGCGCGGTTATAAAGCCCACGCAGCAGCCGAATATTATCTGTCCGATGGGAGTTACCGGGGTCGTCGCATAGTCTGAGGCCATGAACACCGCGCCCAGAAGCATTCCGCCGCCGAGCATCTGTACGGCGAGGTAGTTGAGCGTTACCGGGCGGCCCTGGATAAGGCTGAAGAAGGTCACGAAAACGCCGGTGGAAAGTATCACCGAGAGCGGCTCGCGAAGCTTTATTACGCCCTTTATGCAGAGGTAGGCGCAGCCGATGATTATTGCTATCGCCGACGTTTCGCCTATGGTGCCCGAGTGGGTCCCGAGCAAAAGCGCCTTAAGGTCAACTATCTCGCCGTTTTTGGCAAGAACGAGCGGCGTGGGGCTTGAAACGCCGTCGAGGGTCGGGTAGTCGGTCATTATCCTTGAAAAGCTGAGAAGCAGGAAACATCTTGCGGCGAGCGCAGGGTTCATAAAGTTCTGACCTATCCCGCCGTAGAGCATCTTTACGACTATTATTGCAAACGCCCCGCCGAGGACCGGCAGCCACCACGGCGCGGTCGAATAAAGGTTCACGGCGAGTATCAGGCCGGTGACTACGGCGCTGAGGTCGGTGACGGTTATGGGCTTATGTAAGATCTTTTCGTAGAGGTATTCGGAGACCACGCAGGTAGTTACCGAGAGCATCGTTATCGCGAAAGCCCTCGCCCCGAAGACGAACACGCCCACTACCACCGACGGAAGCAGCGCGATTATCACGTCGGCCATGATAGTCGCGGTAGTTTCTCCCGAGCGGATATGAGGCGACATTGAAACGTTGAAGGGTTTGCTCATTTTGCCGCTCCTTTCTTCTTTTCAGCAAGAACGTATTTTTTTGCCATTGTTATCGTCTGTGAGAGCCGTCTTTTTGCGGGGCAGACGTATGTGCAGCAGCCGCAGCCTATGCATTCAAGGCCGTGGGCGGCCTCAAACGCGGCGTAGTCGCGGGCGTCCGCCGAATTTTTGAGCTTTATCGGCATAAGGTGCTCGGGGCAGGCGTAAAGGCACTTTCCGCAGCGTATGCATTCGCTCGGCCTCGCCCCGGCGGTGGGGTCTTTCTTTAAGGCAAGTATGCAGGAGGAAGCCTTTGTTATCGGCAGATCGGCGGTATATACGGCCGTGCCCATCATCGGGCCGCCGAAAATAAGCTTCTCGGGATCGCCGTCGAATCCTCCCGCCGCGTCTATAAGCTCCTGAGCCATGATACCTATCGGAACGTCGAAGTTTGAAGGAACCCTTATCGCGTCGCCGGTAACTGTAACCACCCTGCGTATAAGCGGAATGTTTCTCGATACCGCGTCGGCGATCGCAACGAGGGTCGCAAAATTGACCACAACGCAGCCCGCGTCCGCCGGCAGAAGCTTTGAGTTTATCTTTCGGCCGGTTATCGCGCGTATAAGCATTCTCTCGCCGCCCTGGGGGTACTTCTTTAAAAGCGGCTGAACGCTCATTCTCTCCGAGCCCGCGCATTTTTCCGAAAGGCGCGCTATGCCGAGGGGCTTGTTGTTCTCGATCCCGAAAACACCCGAGGCGTTTTCAAACAGCCTCAAAAGAATCTTCATGCCTAAAACGGCGTCGTCGGCGCGCTCGAGCATAAGGCGGTAATCGCAGGTTATGTAAGGCTCGCATTCCGCGCCGTTTGCTATTACATAATCTATCTTCGAGTCGTCCTTTACGGTGATCTTTACAGATGTGGGGAATCCCGCGCCGCCCATTCCTATAATGCCTGCGTCGCGAATTATCTGCCTGATCTCCTCCTTTGAGAGACGGTCGTAATCTCTCGGCTCGCCGAAACCCGCAACGGCTTCATACTCGAAATCGTTCTCAACGGTTATCGCCGGAAGCTCGTCGCCGGAGGGGGTCATTCTCGGGCTGACGGATCTTACGGTTCCCGAAACGGCGGATAAAATAGGAGCGGATACAAAGCCCGCGGCCTCGGCTATAACCTGGCCGACAAGGACCCTGTCGCCCGCAGCGACAACGGGTTTTGCCGGCGCGCCGATATGCTGATTCATCGGGTATATCAACTCGCCCTTTGCCTCAAGCCTGACGGTCTGCGAATTTTCGGAAAGCGTTTTGTAGTCGTGCGGGTGCACGCCTCCCCGGAAAGTTTTCAAGAGCATATTATCAACCTCGCTTTAAAAATGGGGTGCTGATTTTACATACAGTAACAGTATAGCATATAATGTTGAAATAATCAAGGGTGGGGAGGGGGTAGATGTGGCCGAATCGGCCACATCATAGGTATTAGATATTAGAGGGTAGATGTTAGAGTTTCAAGGCGGAACCTGAGGAAAGGATTTAAGTGCGGGGGAGAATGGGGGAGGGATGGGAGATCCCGGAACAGGGGCGGAGGGCGGAAAAGCTTTTGGAGGGCGTACAAACACCCCGCCCCTGCCGTTGCAAAGGTTGTTCTCTGCTCCGGCCGAGGCGGGTATTTATGCATATTTCCCTTTTTTATCCTCCTACCTTTTCCTCCACCTTTTCCCCGCGCTTGGCAGCTTCTTCCTCCTCGAGCACGCGGTAGGCGACCTTTCCCACAAGGGTCGTCGGCAGGTCGTCGCGGAACTCTATGTCGTAGGGCATGGCGTACTTCGCGATGTTCTTTTTGCAGTATCCGAATATCATCTCTTTTGTGCTGTCGTCGGGTTTATACCCGTCCTTTAACACGATAAACGCCTTTACTTTCTGTATCTTATACGGATCCGGAACGCCGATAACGCAGGCAAGGCGCACGGCTTCGCAGCCCTCAAGGACGTTTTCAAGCTGTGAGGGATAAACGTTGTAGCCCGAGGTTATTATCATTCTCTTTATGCGCTGTCTGAAATATATAAACCCGTCCTCGTCCATTATTCCGAGATCGCCCGTGTGGAGCCATGTTCTGCCGTCGCCGTGAACGCGCAGGGTGTTTGCCGTTTCTTCGGGATTGTCAAGATATCCGAGCATCACCGTAGGCCCCGATATACATATCTCGCCCTCCTGGCCGTAGGGGACCTCGATGTTGGTGCCGACCTCTACTATTTTATAATATGTATCGGCGAAGGGCTGGCCTATCGAGCCCTCTTTATAAAGATGAAGCGGCGTAAGGCATGACGCAGTCACGCACTCCGTTGTTCCGTAGCCCTCGCGGACCGTGACCTTTGCGCCGTGATCGGCCAAAAACTTGTCAAAGCGGGATTTCAGCTCGGGGGTCAGGGTATCTCCTCCCGAAAATACGCCCTTAAGACAGCTTAGGTCGGCGTTTTTCATTTCGGGCTGCCTCAGTAGCGCCTCGTAGAGGGTCGGCACGCCGGCTATAAAGTTGCAGCGGTTTTTGAGGATATCATGGGCGTAGGTCTTCGGGGTAAAGCGCGGCACAAGTATGCATCTGCCGCAGTTGGAGAGAAACGTATGTATAGATACGCCGAGGCCGAAACCGTGGAAGATAGGCATTACCGCGAGAATTTTGTCGTCCTTGTCGTATATCGGGTTCGCGGAGATGACTTGGGCCGAGAGGGCGTTCAGATTCAGGTTGGAAAGCAAGATGCCCTTGGTCGTGCCCGTTGTTCCGCCGCTGTATAAGATGACCGCAGGGTCGTTTTTATCCTTTTTGCAGACGTATTCTCCGGCGTAGGACTTCCCCGCCGCCATGAATTTTTTCCATGTAATATAGTTGCCGTCATTCGGCAGCTTAGGTATCTTTTTGCCCTCGGTAAGGCTGTAGCCGATCTTCAATAGCGGCTTGAGCTCGTCCTTGACCGCGGCAATTACAAGGGTCTTCAGCGCGGGCACGTTTTTCCTGATCGCCTCAAACTTATAATAAAACTGGTCGAGGGTGAGCGCGCAGGTGCTCTTTGAGATATTCAGATAAAACTCGATTTCATTCTCGCTCGAAAGCGGGTGCACCATGTTGGATATCCCGCCCATCAGGTTGATCGCATAAAACATAACCACCGCCTGCGGACAGTTGGGCATACATACCGTAACGCGGTCGCCGGGCCTTATGCCCGCTGCCCTGAGCGCCTTTGCGCAGGTGTGGACGTTTTCCTTGAACTTTCTGTAGGCGGTCGATTTCCCCATGAAGTCATAGGCGACGTGAGAGGGCCGCGAATCCGCGGCTTCCTCGACCATTTCCCACATTGTTCCCTCAAAATAATTCAGAGTTTTCGGCACCGAGCCGTAGTTGTTCAGCCACGGCGCCCTTACCTGGTCTGCCATAATAATCATCCTTTACAAGTTTTCGCGGCCCCGCCGCGCGTAGTCCTTCCCGCGCCGCGGGAAATGTATATAAAAAGTATACGATATGTTTGCTGAAAAGTCAAGGAGAGGGGAGATGTGGCCGAAGCGGCCACATCATAGGTATTAGATATTAGATATTAGATGTTAGAACTTAAAGGCGGAACGTGAGGTGGGGGATTTGAATTGAGCGAATAATGTAAGCGGGATGAGCACTCCGGGTGATGTGGACTCCGGCCACGGCAAGAAGAGGGATGTTATAGGGGAGGGGTTGGAGGTGAGCCTTTACAGGCGGGTGGTACAGACTGCCGCCACCGGGGGGTAAAAGGTATTCGCTCGTGCGAGGATATGATTTCGCGGCGCCTATATAATTTCTGCAGCCGGCCGCCCTCAAATCTCTACCGCCTCCCCGCTCATGCTATTTATAGTCCCCCCTCCCCCGACCCCTCCCCTTGAGGGGAGGGGGTCAGGGGGTAGGGTGATTCAAATAGTATGAGAAAATTTCCGCAAGGAAATTTGCGAATACCTTTTTATAGTGTGTCAGCGGC
>CANRHA010000042.1 GCA_947630315.1 uncultured Clostridia bacterium | reverse complement strand
TCGGGGCCGTTCTTGGGCTTGCCCAGATGCGAGCAAAGAACCACCTTTGCGCCGTCGGCGACAAGCTTGTTGATCGTCGGCAGAGCGGCGGTGATGCGGTTATCGTTGGTGATAACGCCGTCCTTGAGCGGAACGTTGAAATCAACCCTGACCAAAACCTTCTTGCCCTTGACCGAAAGGTCGTCTACTGAAACTTTGTTTAATCCAGCCATAATAATTTATCTCCTTTGCATTTTTATACGGTGGTAAAACTTGACGGATATATTATACTAAATTTCCCGCAAAATAGCAATAGGTTGCGGGAAAATTTTCATCAAATCACAAAAAACAGGCCCTCAGGCTTTGTTTATGTGAGAATTACCTCGTCCGCCTCCCCTGCCTTCGGCTCCTCAAAGAAGCTCTCGAACTTTTTCAGGAGGTTTTCGTCGACATAATATTCCCGCGATATCCCGGCCTCGATGTCGCTGTTGCGCTTGCTTATCCTGCGCCGCCATTCGTCGTCAGAAACCTTTATATAGTGAAGCTCGCAGTCGGCTCCCCTTTCATGAAAATACTTTTTCGCATCTTCGCGCTCGGCCCTTGTCCACAGGCCGATATCTATTACCGAGCTTATTCCCCTTTCGGCAAGCTCTACAGCCTTGTTGAAAAAGTAGCCCTCCAGCTTTTCGACATATTCGTCCAAAATATCTCCCGGGTACGGCCCCAAAAGCTGCAGCGTGAGCTCATCTACCGAAAAATATACCGCCGGAAGCCTCTCGGCAAGAGATTTTGCATAGGTGGTCTTTCCGGAACACAGGCGGCCGCAGGTTATTATAATTCTTGCCATATTTTTACTCCCATTCGTATTTTGTAAGCTTTCCCTCACGCTCGAGGTCTGGAAAATCCCACTGTCTTAAAACCTCGTACGCCGCGATGGCAACGCTGTTTGAAAGGTTCAGGCTCCTGAGCGTCGGTCTCATCGGCAGGCGGAGGCAGCTTTCGGGGTTATTATGCAAAAGCTCCTCGGGAAGGCCGGCGTCTTCCCTGCCGAAAACTATATAGCAGCCGTCGGGGTACTCGGCCTCGGTATAGAGGTTTCTGCCCTTGGTTGTAAAGTAGAAATACTTTCCGCCGGCTGTCTTTTCAAAGAAATCATCAAGAGAATCGTAGTAGGTGATGTCGAGCTTATCCCAGTAATCAAGGCCGGCGCGCTTAAGGTTTTTGTCGGTAACCTCAAAGCCGAGAGGTTTTACAAGGTGGAGCCTTGCGCCTGTAACCGCGCAGGTTCGGGAGATGTTGCCGGTATTCTGAGGGATCTGCGGCTCGACGAGAACTATATTGAGGGTCAAGGTTTACACTTCCTTTTGGGGAGAATGTCGGGGGTGTTGGGGGAATGAGGCGCGCCGTCGCCGGAGCGCGTCCGCCCAACGGGCGGACTGTGCGAGGCGGTGGCGCGCAGGTAAAGGGTCACAGCTGGGTATATTGGGTGTAGCTTAGGTTTTCAGCAAGCATAGGCAGGCATTTTTCGAGCATTACCCCCTCGCGGACGGGAGCGCCGTAGCCGAAGGTGGTTTTTATTGCGTATTCGCAGAACGCCGTCGCCCTTGTCATAGCTATCGGAAGGCTGTCTCCGAGCAGCAGGCCGCCGGTAAGTACGCTTGCGAAAATATCGCCGGTTCCGGGGTAGCTTTTAGGTATCATCTCGTAGGGCACGCGCCAGAAGGCGTTGTGTTCGCTGTCAAAACCGGCGTTGCAGATCCCCCCGTCGGCCATAGTCACGCTTGTAATAACGACAGTTTTCGGGCCTTTCATCGAGAGCTTTACAAGCATCTGCTTAAGCTCGCCGACCGTCAGAGGAGCCGCGGGGTAGGAGATTCCGAGCAAAATTGCAGCTTCGGTGAGATTCGGGGTGATGATGTCCGCAACGGCAACAAGCTCGCCCATCCTGCGGCAGAGGTTGTCGTCATAGGTGCGGTAGCGCTTGCCGCTGTCGCCCATGACCGGGTCGACCACCCTGAGAGCTTTGCCGAACTTGTCCATAAATTCAAGACAGTGGCTCACCTGAGTCTCGGAGGCCAAAAAGCCGGAATATATGCAGTCAAAGTCTATTTCCGCGGAAATATAATGTCTGAGCGCCTCGGGTATATAGTCGGTCATGTCCTTTAATACTACGTCTCCGAAGCCGTTTGTATGAGTAGATAAAAGCGCCGTGGGAACTGGGCAGACCTGAATGCCCATTACCGACATTGTCGGGAGTATGACGGATAAAGAGCACCTTCCCACGCCGGAAAGGTCGTGAATTGCGGCAACGCGCTTAAGCTCGGGCATAATTAAAACCTCTTTGAATTTTATAAACTTTTATGAAAATAAGGGGAAATAAGGTTTATTTTGAAAAATTCGGCGCAAAATACTCTCATAAAAAATTGAAAGGCTGGTATTTCACATGATCAACGTTTCTTCAATCGCTAAGGGCGTAGCCGTAGGAATGACGGCGGGGATAGTTACCTACGCCCTCACAAACGCAACAAACTCTGAAAAGCGCCGCTTCAAGTCAAACACAATGAAGGCAGTACGCTCGGTAGGCTCTATGATGGACATTTTAGGCGGAATGTTCATGTAAAAAGGGCGCCCGCTCCGCGCCGGGAGCGGGATACATACTGTCAGAAGTCAGAAGTCAGAGGTCAGAAGTCAGAGGTCAGAGAAGTGCAAATTCATTACCTTATGCGCTTGCCCTTCTTTTTCTTTTTGGGAGGCTCCTGCGGTATCTCCGTTTCGGGGGTATCAACAAACAGGGCCTCGGTGTCTTCGCTCGGCTGGGTATAGCTTAAATCGGGCATCTCCTCGCCGCGTGCGTCATAATAGGGCTTGATTATGTGCTTTCTGATGACCGGGAAGCAGTTAAAAGCATAGAGAAGCCCCAAAAATGACGGCAGAAGGATTATCAGGAAAGACGAATAGGGAAACAGCAGCAAAAACGAAATTACCGTAATAACGGTTATTATCAGGTTGATTATGGTTATTTTTATCTCGATGGCGGTTAAATACAGGGAGTTCTTCAATATCTGCCATAGGGAAAGGGTGGTCGAAACTATCATCAGATAGATGTAAAAATGCATCGCAACGAACATAAAGCAGGTGACAAGGCAGATCACAAAAGGTATATTAAAGAACGAGTTCTGCGTCGCCATGTTTGAGTACATGGGTATTGCAAAGCTCATCGCCACGATAACGAACATATCTACAACGCCCATGATCGCGCCCTGCTTGAAGTTTGAACGGAACGCCCGCCAGAAATCGCTCCATATGAACACCGGCCTGCGGCAGGAGATATTGCGCAGTACCTTCATGAAGCCGCATATTGCCGGGCCAGTTATCGCGCCCATCAAGACAAAAATGACGTAGGTGATTATTGTTCCCAGCTTAAAGTATTCGGCGAGCATCATTGAAATAAAAGGCACAAATGCCACTATAAAGATAAAGTTCAAGATGACGAGCTTTGAAAAATGAGAGACATATATATCAAGAAACCTGAACAGGGCGATTTTGTTGTCGGGGTCCTTTGAGATACCCTTGCCGACTCTCTCGTAATTTGAAAACAATCCCATTTTCTACATCCTTTCGGTTTTTTACATAATTCCGGCCAAAAAGCCCGCCAAGAGGGCGTCTGAGGCGGCCAGAACAGCAAGCAGCAGCAGATACAGAAGAAATTTTGCGGTATAGTCGTGAACGTACGAGCGGATACCGAGGCGGTTTTCATTTGTGACCGACAGCGAAAGATACCTCATGGACAGGTAAAAAGCCTGACGCGCAGAGAGTATAAGCACGCCGGTAGACGCAACCGCAAACGGCAAAAACGCCGCCATTGACGCCAAAACGTTTCCGCCGAGGTAAACTCCCCTTACGCACAGCCCGAGGCCGAGGCCCCTGAACGCCGCAAGAAATATCTCGGCGGGCTGAGCCACGGCGCTGAAGCCGCAGAGAAAAACCGCGCACAAAAACACAGCCGTTCCAAAAAACGAATCGAGAAACACCCCGAACCATCCGCCCTCGGAAGCCGCCGAAAGCTTGCGCTCGGCGCCAGCAAGGCTTACAAGCGCGGAATCGTCCATCTTAAGGCTCAGGATCACCCCGACGGTCACGCCTACAACAGCCGCAGCAGCTAAAACTATATCGAGGCTCATGCGCTTTCTCTGAATTTCTTCGTTCATCTATTCATCATCCTTTCAACGAATTATATTCCGAAAGGACAAGGGATAGACTCTGCAAGGCGCAAATCAGATCTATACGCTTTTATTATACCTCAAATTTCGCGCGGTTGCAAGTGATTTTGCAAAATAAGGAGCGTCCGCTTCGGCCACATCATGCAAAATAGGCGTTTCTTCTTGAGGACTCGCGCTGACCTGTAGGTGCGGCAAGGGCGGCAGCCGGGACCTTCTGCCTCTACCAAGCCCCCGGGCGAAGCCCCGGCGCCCCCTGCGGGGGCGCCTGCCCCGCGCGCCTGCGGCGCGCGGGGTGCGGCCGTGCGGAGCACGGCCGCAGGGCTTCGCCCGGGGGCGGGGCAAGCAGAAAGCCGGCCCGGGGCCGCAAAGCCTCTGCAGCCGGCTGTCGGATTTATTCGCCGCCTTCAGCAGGAGCAGGGCGCGCAAGCCCCATCTCCGAATAAAGCTCCGCTATTTCGGCGTCAAGTTTCTCAAGCTGCTCGCCCTGAGAGGAGACCGTTGACTTAAGCTCCTTGAACTGGTCGCTGAGGTTCTGAACGCCGTAGCCGAGGCTTATTATGACGATCATTATAAGAACCGTCATCGCTATCATCGCCTTGCCTACGCTCTGGTCGCAGAACAGAAGCTTTTCATCAATGACTCTCTTGTTTCCGGGAACCATCTGCCACGCCTTTAAGATCAGCGGCAGAATAAGCGAGAGGAGGATTATATCCACCGGCAGCTGTATGATGTTCTTTATCGCCCTTGCGGGGAACATGGCCAGAAAGCCCTTTCCCGCTAACGAGGCCACAGCCCATGTCGTGAGCCAGAGGTTACATATTATCACCACGGTGGTCTTCGCGGCTATAACTCTCGGAACAAGCCAGCGGTCATTCTGGGCGTTGTAGAGGAAGATCCCGTAGATCATCGCGCCGAGCGCCTCTATCAGCGTGAACCTTATGTCGAAGGCTCCCGAGGGCGCTATAAGATACCCCAGCAGGTCGGTTATCATTCCGGCGATAAAGCCAACGGTAGGCCCGTAGAGCATTGACACCGAGGCAAGCGCTACAAAAGCAAAAGATATGTGCAGGGTGTCGCTCGCCCTCATTGTTGTGACGAGCTTTATTGCGAGATCAAGCGCGATAAGCAGCGCGGTAAAGGTCAGGCAGCGTATGCTTTTTAATTCAAGCGCCGAACGCTTGAACAGATTGAAAAAACCTTTCATGGCAATTCCTCCTTAAAATAAACACAGCAATACCTGCTTAATATGCGGTAGGAAATGCCCTGAAAGGCGTTTGATTATGCACGTTAAGCGGGATGCGGAACCAAAACCGCAGCTTTTATAAGCGTTTTGTCCGGACAGCAACTCCCCGTCTGTCCGTCACTATTTCACGCTTTGGCTCCTACTCTTAAATGATTTATATATATTTTTATCAGATGGAAAGAACTCTGAGCACCGAATGGAGCTTTTCGTCGTATCCCTTCTGCATGTTCAAAGCTTCGTTGATCTCGTAATCAACAAGCTTGTTGTTCTTTACCGCTACAATGCGGTTTGAATAGCCGTTTGCCAAAAGCTCAACGGCGTAGTAGCCCATCTTTAAGGCCATAACGCGGTCGAAGCAGGTCGGCGAACCGCCTCTCTGAACGTGGCCCAAAACGGTTGCGCGCGAGGTTACGCCGGTCTTTTCCTCTATGTACTTGGCTATATCGTCGGAAGTGAAGTCTTTATTGACAATGCCCTCGCAGACAATAAGCTCAAAGTGAGTCTTGCCGGCGTTCTTCTGCTCAACTATCTTGCGGCAGATATCGTCGAGGTCAAAGGGTATCTCAACGGTGAGGCAGTCTATAGCTCCGGTGGCGGCGGCTACGTTTACGCCTATATGACCCGCGTTGCGGCCCATAACCTCAACAACCGAACAGCGGTTGTGCGACATCTCGGTGTCCTTGAGCTTGTCAAGCATTTCGAGCGCAGTATTCTGGGCGGTGTCAAAGCCGATGGTGTACTCGGTGCAGACGATGTCGTTGTCTATCGTTCCGGGAAGACCTATGCACTTTACCCCGAGACGGCTCAAATCCAAAGCTCCGCGGTAGGTGCCGTCGCCGCCTATTACAACAAGCGACTCTATCCCCGCTGCGTCGAGGTTCTTCTTCGCCTTTTCAAGCCCCGCCATGGTGGTAAATTCCTTGCTCCTTGCGGAGTAAAGCATTGTTCCGCCGCGATGCAAAATGTCGGAAACATCTCTTGCGCCAAGCTCGTACATGTCTCCTTCAATGAGGCCCTGATAGCCTCTGCGGATGCCTATGACCTTCCAACCTCTTGAGATCGCCGATCTCGTCACTGAACGGATAGCAGCATTCATTCCGGGGGCGTCGCCGCCGCTGGTAAGTATACCGATTGTCATAGATTAAATCCTCCAAACTTAATATTCGGGAAATCCTCGCGGCGAGGCAGACCTCCTCCGCAGTTACATTTAGAATATCACACCAAAATTGCAAAGTCAATAATAAACTGACACAAAGACGTGCCGAAAATCGACACGTCTTTTGTGAACTTTCTGTATATAATTTACGTCTGCGGCGCTTTTTCGCCGCATATCCGGCCAAACTATCACCCTGCGAAGCCCATATTCGGGTTAAATTCGGAGACGTCGACGTAAAGGGTATTTCCCTCGGCTACATTTATCATCGCGCCGACTCCCCCGCCCGCCTCGGAGCAGTAAACGTCCATAACATAGCCGCTCATCTCGTCTATCGTCTCGACCGTGCGGCACTCGTACTTGATATTAAGTCCGTCGAGGATAGCTACATACTCGTCCTTTGTCATGCGCTCGCCGGCCTCGTTGTAAAAGTCGGGTATCTCAACTATCTTTAATCCCTTGCTGACCGCTATCTTTACCTTCTGTATCGGGTAGAGCGTCGTGCCCTCCTCAATATCCTGCTCGTAGATGAGGCCGTTTTCGTAATCGTCCGAATAATCGTATGTCACCTCAAACTCGAGGCGCTCCTTCCAGATCTGGTTTTCGGCAACCGAATCGTACCTCTGGCCTATGAGGTTCGGCATAACGAACGGATCGCCCTTGGGCTTTGTTTCGCTCGCCGCGGGAGTTGTCTCCGGCTCGGCGGTAACGGGAGGCTCGGTAGCTGTAGTGCCCGGAGGCGTCTGCACAGTCTGGACATATCCGCTCGTAGAGCCGGTCTGGAGCGGGTTTACTCCCGTTTCGGGCAGAAGCATTCTTGCAAGCATCACAAACGCCGCTATTACTATTGCAATAAGGGCGATCGCGCCTATTATCATGAAAACGTTAGCTATAGCCGCGGATCTCTTCTTTTTCTTCTTAGACGAGCTGCGGCGCTCGGGCTGCTGCTTCGGAACGTGGATAGGTATAGTCTGGGTGGAGCCGTTCGGCGGCTTTTGCATATAGCTCGGCTGCTCAAACAGCTTGGTGACGAAATCTGTGACGGTCTGTATTCTCTGGTTGCAGTTGAGCTTCATCGCCTGCATTATCACCTTTGAAACATTAGCCGGGATATTCGGGTTTATCTTCGCGGGTTCAAGCAGATCGTCGCTGCCGACCCTCGCCATGGGTTCCGTAGGCATACAGCCGGTAAGCAGGCGGTATATTACCGCGGCAACGGCGTAAACGTCAGTCCAGGTGCCTATCCATTCGGCAGAAGCGTACTGCTCGGGCGCGGAACACCCTGTAAACAGCTCTGCGGCGAGATCGGTATTGACGGTTCTGACCTCGGGGATCGCAAAGCCGGTCAAAAGCAGCTCTCCCCTGTCGGTCACAAGGATATTGTCAAGGCAGATGCCGCGGTGAAGTATGCCTGCGTTATGTATGCAGGCAAGCGTGGTCAGAAGCGGCGGAAATAGCTTTCGCACCTGATCCCATGTAAGCTCGCCGGCATTGTCGGCAAGATACTGCTTAAGGGTCTCGGCCTCGGCGTACTGGAGTATGACGTATGCGGTGTTGTTCTGAGAGAACATATCTACCGGCGCTACTATATGAGAGGTCGCGCTCCTAAGGCGGGAAAGGTCTTTATTAAGCTCGATGAACTCGGACATGTAGTTCTTATACTGAACTATGCTGCCGCTGCTCACCTTTATTTCGGGCGATTCGCGGTTTCTGAAGCAAAGGGCGTCAGGCATGTATTCGCGGATAAATACCTTTTCCTCGCTGGTGCGGTCGTATCCTATATAAAGGGCAGATTCGCCGTTTGATGAAAGAAGCCTCCCGACGATATACCTGCCGTCCAAAACGGTCTTCGGAGGCAGATAGCTCGGCTGTGAAGGAGAAGCGTCGTCATATCCGCAGTAGGGGCATACTCCCGCCTCGTCAAGAGGCTCCATGCAGCCCATACACAGCGTCTTGTGTTCGCTCATATTACGATCCTGCTTTCTTGTTTTAGTTAAACATAAAAAATCAAGTATATTTTATCCTCATTGTGTTAAAATGTCAACCTCTACTTTGAAATCTTAATCGACTTGTAACCAACTTGTAACCTTTTTGTCATCTTTAGGGGCTTGACAATAGATGTATAATAAGTATAATAAAATTAAGGGATAATATCGAGGGAGGAAGAAATTTGAAAAAAATCGTCAAAATAATTCAGAGCAGAATGTTCATCACCGTTTTGCTGATGCTTTTACAGGTGGTTCTTCTTTGCGTGTTCCTGTTTTCGCTCGCCGAACGGTTCTCGATCTACTACGCGGTGACGATGGCGGTGTCGGTATTCATTATTCTTGACATTTCAAGTCAGAATATGAACCCGTCCTTTAAGCTGCCTTGGGTCATACTCGTTATGGCGGTTCCCCTTATCGGCGCGCCGCTTTACATTCTGTTTGCAAAATCAAAGCAGAGCAGAAGGATATCAAAGCGGTTCCGCTGCTACCGCACCCTTATGCGCAATACCCTGCCGAACCCCGACGACCCCATATCCGACATCGAATACGCCGACCCTCAGATCGCTAAGCAGATGAAATACATTGAATCAACAGCCTACGCGCCGGTATACCGCAACACGAGCGCTAAGTACTTTCCCTCGGGCGAGGAATACTTCGAGGCGGTCCTGAACGCGCTGGCTATGGCGAAAAAGTTTGTATTCCTTGAATATTTTATAGTTGAGGACGGCAAGATGTTCGGCTCTATCCTCGATATTCTCACACAAAAACTCGCCGAGGGCGTCGACGTAAGGATAATGTACGACGACATAGGAACGATAAGCAAACTCCCGAAAAAATACGACGAAAAGCTCCAGCAGATGGGCTTTAAGGTTTCGGTGTTCAACAAGATGAAGCCCTCGCTCGACGCGTTCTTAAACTACCGCGATCACAGAAAAATACTCGTTATCGACGGAAACGTAGGCTTTACCGGCGGCGTGAACCTCGCCGACGAATATATAAACGAGGTGGAAAGGTTCGGGCACTGGAAGGACACCGGGGTCATGATAACCGGGCAGGCCGTCACAAAGATGACCGAGACGTTTTTACAGCTCTGGCACTTCTCGCGCGGGGAAACCGACATCGACTACAAGGACTACGAGAGCACCGAGATCGCCGAGAGCGACGGGTTTATTCAGCCCTTTGCCGACGGCCCCTCTACCGACGACAGGACCTGTGAGTTCTGCTACATGGGCTTGATAAATTCGGCGACAGACCATTTTTATGTGACAACGCCCTATCTTATTCTTGACAACGAGATGGCTACCGCCCTCTGCCACGCGGCGAAAAGCGGCGTAGACGTCAGGATAATCACGCCGTACATTCCCGATAAAAAGACGGTTATGGCGGTAACGAGATCGAACTACAGGACGCTTTTGGAAAGCGGAGTCAGAATTTTTGAGTACACCCCCGGCTTTATCCACGCAAAAAGCGTTGTCATGGACGGTAAGGTATGCGTTGTCGGAACCGCGAATTTTGACTTCAGAAGCCTCTATCTGCACTTTGAGAACTGCGTGCTTTTCTACCGCTCAAGCTGCGTAGCGGACGTTGAAAAAGACTTTTTGGAGACGCAGGAAAAATGCCGCGAGATAACCGTTGAACAGATAAAGAAAAAAGGCGCGCTCTACAGCCTGTTACAGGCGGTGCTGAAAGTCTTCTCGCCGCTGATGTAAATTGAATATAAAAACGCCCGGGATAATGTCGGATGTCCATAAAGAAGTTTTCAATAAAAAATCAATTTAAGGCACCGTCAAGCGGAATTTGGCAAGTAAAAGGCACGAAGTATCAGATTATCTGGTACTCCGTGCTTTATTTTGCAATAGATACTTTTATAACGCAATCGCTTGGCGATTACCCAACCCTCAATAGCTTTGCTTGCTCGAATAACTTTTTATCAGTCATTAACAATATAAAAATCTTCAATCAGTTGAACATTCATTTCAGAATCACAAAATGGAGCTCCAAGTATAACATCTGCCTTTCCTTCCGCTATGCATTCTTCAGGCTCTTATAAATCTCTTCCGTAAATATCCCCAGCACCTGCTTCTTGACGTTGTCATCACTTAGCAGCAGCGAGAAGAAGTCCTGATTCTGCGAAAGCCCCTCGATCAGTGCGTCATCGATGTCGTCAAAATATGAAAACTCAAAGTCTTTGACCGTGTTGTTTTTGGCGCTGGTTTTAAGCTTTTCCGACTTCAGAAGAATATCGCGAATCTGAAGCATAGCCTTTACCGCAACATCGTTGTCATAATTCTTTCCCATTCGGCTGTTGATTTCGGCGATGATCTCAGACAGCCGTTCTTCTTTAGCGGGAGTAAGACCGAAACTTTCCGCGGTCGGGAGCTTTACAGCAGGCTTGGCAACAAGATCGGATTCAATATG
>CANRHA010000041.1 GCA_947630315.1 uncultured Clostridia bacterium | reverse complement strand
GGTATAGCTGCCGCCGATGTTGTAATACTCGCCTGCGACAGGGTTGACGGTGACGAGCATATAGTACGCCCTGACCGCGTCCCTGACGTCGGCGTATGTACGAAGAGACTTGAGATTTCCGACCATAACCTTCGGCTCAATCATTCCCGCCTCTATCATAGCGATCTGCTTTGCAAACGTCGATTCGTGGAACACGTCACCACGCCTCGGACCGGTGTGTGTAAACATTCTCGTAGTCATAACCGTCATACCGTAAGCCTCGGCATAGTATCTGCCCAAAAGGTCTGTGCCGACTTTGGAGATCGCATAGGGGCTTGCCGGGTGGAACGGGCATTCTTCATGAATACCGGTTTCCGGCTTTTTCGCGGCGGGAATCTTACCGAATACCTCCGAAGAAGCGCAGACGTGGATAACCGGGTGGTAATCCTTGTCCTCCGCCATCGCAAAACGGAAAGCCTCAAGCAGACGGCATGTGCCAAGAATGTTAGTGTTCAGCGTATCAATCGGCGCGGTGAAGCTCGTAAGAGGATAGCTCTGCGCCGCGAGATGGAATACATAATCAGGCTTAATGTTGCTTACGACCGTAATCAGGCTTATCTCGTCGTTCAGATCAGCATATTCAAAGAATACGCGATCCTTTCTGTTCGCGCGGTCAAGTAGATGCGAAACGTTGTCCAACGGGCTCCTCCAACGGCATACGCCGTAAATGTCCCAATCGGTGTTTTCAAGCAGGAAATCCGCAAGGTGAGAACCCACCATTCCCGTAATACCTGTAATAAGTGCTTTTGTTGCCATTTACTTTTCCTCCAACTCTTTTTTAAGCTTTTCTGTAAAGGACTCGTCTTTCATAATCCCGTATTTATTAAGATACAGACTCTTCATTTGCGTTATCTTCGGGCGGTTTTTGTAGAAATCTTCACCCGGTGAGGTGATGACGTATTTTAGTCTGCTGCCATACAGCCTGTTCAGCTCGTCGGCTATTCTAACTCGGCTTACAAGCTCGTTTCCTGCCACGTTCAGCACCTGCGGTTCGTAACCTTCCCAATGATTTATAAGCCAATCGACTGTATTTACAACGTCCGATACGGTAATGCAGTTTCGGTAAAAGGGGTGGAAGATATCCGCAGTCTCATCGGTGTTCATACATTTAAGGCAGTAAGAAACAAACCTGTCATTTTTCGATACAACATATGAAAGCCGAATAGCCTTGAAACTCGGATTGCCTTTGAAATAATCTTCAACTGCCTTTTTCATTCTTCCGTAAGGTGTCTGCGCTTTGGTTTCGGAAAGCTCGGTGTAAATCTCTCCGGGAAAATCTCCGAAAACCGCGTCGCTCGAAAAGAACAAAACCCTGCAACCGTGTGAAATCGCATTTTTGATGAAATACTCGGTGCCTATCACGTTTATGTTCCAACACTTTTCAAACTCGTTCGCGCACATATCCGGACCGGAAATTGCGGCGGTGAATATCACATAATCAACGCCGTTGAGAACCGAATAATCGAACTTTTCGGCTTCCGCTAAATTCAAATGCTCGTCCGCTTCGGGAGTCTGATCTATTTTCAGAACGTTTTCAAACCTTTTAAGAAAATACCCGGCGATGTAGCCCGAGCTGCCTACAATAGCTATTTTCATATGCCAAACCTGTGCTCCTCTATCATCAAGCAAATGGCGTGATACACCGGCAGATGCAGCTCCTGCACCATATACGTCTCGGTCTCCGGCACTCTTATGCACACGTCCGCCATCTCGCTAAGCTTGCTCTCTTTTTGCCCGGTCAGGCCTATGACCTTCATTCCCTTTGCCCTCGCTGTGACCGCCGCGTAAAGCACGTTTTTACTGTTGCCGCTGGTCGAGATTCCGAGCAGAACGTCGCCCGGATTTCCGTATCCGTTGACCTGTTGTGCGAAGCATAAAAGCGGCTCACAGTCGTTTTGGTATGCCGTCGAAAGCGCCGGGTGGCCGTCGAGGGCTATGGCCGGAAGCGCACCCTGCAAGTTTTCGGCAAGCGTTTTCCCAAGTTCGGGATTCGCGGCAATCAGCCTGTCCGCATACTCTTTCGGAAGCTTGCGAGGGTTCTTGAAACCTTTCATCAGTTCTCCGACGATATGCTCGGCGTCGGCAGCGCTGCCGCCGTTTCCGGCAATAAGAAGCTTTCCGCCATGCGCATAGCAGGTCTCAATGATTTCATACGCTTTGGCGATGTCGCCCTTGCAGACCGCCAATTTCGGGTATCTCTCAATCAGCAGATCAAGCTGCGCCTTAACTTTCTCGGTCATATGTATCCTCCAAAATTTCATTAACTGCCTTTAGCAAATCCCCGTCGGTCGGGATAATTTTCGTCCTGCACCCTGCCGCTTCTCCCGCGCCCTTGTCATGCTCGCCGTCGCCTATCATATACGACTGTTCAAGGTCGATGTTGAAGTCTTTTGCGGCTTGAAACAGCATTCCGGGCTTTGGTTTGCGGCAGTCGCAGACTATTTTCAGTTCGGCGACTTCCCCCTCAAAGCCCTTATCGGGGTGGTGCGGGCAAAAGTAAGTGCCGTCGAGATATGCGCCGTCTTTGCCTAAAATCGTCTCCATTTTGTTGTGTATCTCTTCAAGCTCCGCAAATGTAACTTCTCCTCTTGCAATAACCGGCTGATTCGTCACAACTATTGCAAGATAGCCAGAGAGATTTATTAGCTTTATCGCCTCTGCCACGGTCGGCAGCAGCTCGAAATCGTCAATATTTCTAAGGAATCCGACATATTTGTTTATAGTTCCGTCACGATCAAGGAAAATTGCTTTTTGCTTGTTTCTAAGATTTCTCGCGAACACCTTGCCGCTCTCAAAATCTTTTGTGACGGCCTCAAACCTCTCCGGAGTGCCCATATCCTTGACGTACTCGGGGCTGTCGTAGCAGAACATTTTCCCCGTGCCCGCAAAGGGCTTCAGCAAGTGCCGGTCTAAATCTATCTTCGGCAGATCGATGTCGTTTTCCAAAAGCTTCGGGGAGATGATGTGCAGTCCTGCGTTGACCCGATTCTTGTAAAATTCGGGGCGCTCATCCTCTTTGGCAAGCCATTTTTGCACCGACTTGTCCTCATCTGCAATAATCAGCCCACTGTCATAAGGGTGGTCGTTCGGGTGAGTGAACAGCGTTGCAAGGGCATTGTGATCTTTATGAAAAGCCACAAAGCGGTTGAAATCTATATTGAAAACCGAGTCGGCGTTCAGAAGCAGAAAGTCCTCGGTCAGCTTGTCACGAAGCCTGAATAGTGCTCCCGCGTTACCGAGGGGCTTGTCCTCAATGAAATAATCTATATGTACGTCGAGCCGCTCACCGTCGCCGAAATATTCAATTATTTTATCCGCCATATGGCTGACGGTCAGAATTATGTCGGTGAAGCCCTGTTCCTTTAGGCACTCTATTTCGTGCTCCAAAACAGGCTTGCCGCATATAGGAATCAGCGGCTTCGGAATATCCGGAAAGAGTTCGGAAATGCGTGTGCCTCGACCGCCGGACATTATAACGACTTTCACTTTTTCTCCTCCGCCGGCGTATAGCTCTCCGGCGAGTAGTAGATGACCCTCGTTCCGCCGTTTTCAAACTCGAACGGAACGTAGAGCAGGTCTTTCATCGTTTCCATTACGCTTGCTCTGCGCTCGGGCTGGACATAGAAAATGAGAAATCCTCCGCCGCCCGCGCCCAAAAGCTTGCCGCCCAAGGCTCCGGCCGCTATGCCCTTTGCATAAAGCGCGTCGATACCGTCTGTCGAAATTGCCGAACCGGTCTGGCGCTTAAGTTTCCAAGTATAGTCAAGCAACCTTCCGAAATCGTCAAGGTCGACATGCTTGTCCGTCAAAACGTTCTCGGCTTCGTCGACCAACGCAAGCATTTCCTTGAGTTGCGCGGTTTTGTCGCCGCGATCCTTAGCGTTGGCCTCCTGGACTTCCGAAGAAAAGCGGGTGAAGCCGGTAAAGAACATCACAAGATTTTCGTTGAGTCGGCGCTTGCGATCGGGCGAAATTATGACTGGACGGACTTCGTAACCGTCGGCTGTGAAAGTAATTCTGTTGAGTCCTCCGAACGACGCCGCAATTTGATCCTGCCAACCGCCGGCCTCGTTGCAAAGCGTTCTTTCAAGATAAATCGCTTCATCGGCGAGCTTGCCCTTGTCCGCGTATTTACCTTTTAAAGCGTGGAAGGCGTTCAACATTCCAACTGCGAAGGACGACGACGTTCCAAGACCCGAACGAGCGGGCAAATCCGACTCATATGTAAGACGGATTTCATGCATGTCGAGCATCTTCATCGCATTGCGAATCGCGGGGTGCTCTATCTTATCCTCATCAGTTATATACTCCATCTTAGAATACGTTAAGTGCGTTTTGTAGTTAAAAAAACGAGGAAGATGTCTTACCGTCACGTAACAATACTTATCAAAAGTCGTACTAAGCACTGCCCCGCCGTATTTCTCAAAAAATTCTTTCATATCCGTTCCGCCGCCGAAAAACGACATACGGAAAGGGGTTTTGGTGATGATCATTTTTTCTCCCCCTTATGCTAATAAATCATTGTTACATGTATACACAAGTTTTTTTCTACATTATGTAATCTTAATTATTTTTATAAATACTCTTCATATCTTCTGAAACTTTTTCAAGATCACACTTCATTAAATTTGAATAATTGCATTTTACTTCTTCCAAAAGATCCTTGCAGAGATAAAAACTTATTTTTTCAGAAATTTGCTCAACATTTTTCGTCTCAAACAGCGCATCTCCGCTGACCAAATCCGTATTACCGCGTATGTCCGAGCAGATTACTGCGGTCTTAGAGGCAATCGCCTCCATGAGCGCGACGGGAAGTCCCTCCTGAAGCGACGGAAATACAAACAAATCCGCACAATCGCAAAGCTTTGAAATGTCCGTCCTATACCCCAAAAGCCTGACATTTTCGGTCAGCCCGAGCTCCTCTATCAGCCTTTCAAGATATTCTCTCAGCTCGCCGGTTCCGCAAATAAAATACTTAATTTTGGGATTATTCACCTTTGCTAAAGCCCGAATGACCGACTCGTGATTCTTTCTCGGGATAAGTTCGCCCACCGACAAAAGCATTTTTTCATCGGTATCAACACCAAGCTCTGCGCGAGCATTCGCAATTTCTTCCTCAGTGTAAATATCCGGCGAAAACTTTTTCAAATCGACCCCGACGCCGGGTATATATGTAATGTGCTTCGCGTGCATATGCCTCTGTGCTCTGGCATAATCTTCTTTGTTTATCGTGATAAGCTCGTCTGTCCAAAATGCGCAGATCCATTCCACCGGGTAGTACAAAAGCCAGTTTTTTAGGGGTGCGCCTTTAAAAAAGTGGAAGCCGTGGGCGGTGTAGATAACCTTTGTGCCGGATTTTCGGTATTTTTTAGCAGCAAGACGACCTAATACGCCTCCCATCGGAGTGTGGCAGTGAACCAAATCATAGTGTTCATCATCAAAAACTTTTTTCAGCTGTTTATATGCTACAAAATTTTTCAATGAAAATGGAAAACGCTCAAAATCGATATGCGTATATGTAACGCCCAAGGAATCCAATTTAACTTTTAAACTGTCAATTTCCGCATCATCGCATGAACTTCCGGATTTGAAGTTGCATACGACATGCACCGAATACCCTAGTTCAAGCAAGAGCTTAATATTCGGCATATTAAAATGGTCAATCATCGACGCTACATGCGCAATCATCAGGGCGTTCATTTATTCTTTCACACTCTCTTTATCTTTTTTTACAGTTGACATAGCAGTTATCAAAAGCAACACCATAAATATTTTGTTTCTATGTCTGATTGCCGTTCCTGCCGTCCATGTACCGAGACCGAATACAAAAGCATTTGCCAGCCATCCCAAGAAAACCGAAACGATAAAATGCTCGTATTTAGATGTCTTGAAATTTCTGCATAGATATATTACGCAAACAATATACGCCATGCTGTCAATCAAAAAAGTTCCAATGTCTACAATTCCTCTCCAGTTATCCGGCAGTGGTGAAAAAAGGAAATAGAACAACTTTAGCGGTGAAGCAATAATGACCTGTGCTAAAGAATTCGGGTTTAACCATGACAGATATGCTGAGCCTCCATAATTCCAATTAACTTGCGTTATAATTGATTCTTCACTAATACCGTTTAATTTTGTAAAGAATATTTCCGGAAATACCATGACAATTAGTACAAAAGCGCTTATAAAAAGTCCTAATGAAATGATCGATTTTTTGTTTAAAGCAAATCTGTCAGTCCTGTATGAGTACATAGTGAATAAAAGTGCATATCCCAAGCTCATAACAACAACGCCGGCATGAAATGCGGAAGCAAATGCCAAAGATGCAAAACATAAAAACATATTGCTCCATTTTTGATATAAATACCAATTGAGAGCAAAATAAACCGACAATGCTACAAACATTGCAATAATGGTTTCTCTATATGTGACACATGAGCTGTATATTGAATATGGGAAAACAGAAAGTATCCAAACAGCTACACCCGAAATACTTTTTCTTACTGCACACATACACATGCATTTATAAAGTATCCACACAATGGAAATTCCCATTAAAACATTAAGATACTCCACTAAAAGTCTTGAATCGCCGGTAATTCTAAAGATATATCCGATAAGTTGTGAATATAATCCATAAACATTTGATGGCGCTTGACCATTCATCCATTGTACAGCAGTATTATAATATCCTATAGTATCACCGTTCATGTGTGAAAGACTCAACGTAGAAAGATCATAAACCATAGCCATCAGCCTTAAAGAAAAAGCTGCAAGCATAGGTAACATAATCTTTTTATCTTGTTTTAAGATAAATACCTCAACAGCAAATACATTTATTAAAACTATCAACGCATCATTTGGAAATTCGCCAATCATAAAATGAAAAGGAGTGAGCAGCAAAACTTCAATTATCATTACCAGCCACGGCATATACATTATATTTAAAACTCACCTTCTTAAATCAAAAATAATTTTAAACATTTTCAGTAATTTTCCCCTCAGAAATATCCTTTTTCGCCAATACCTTTTTAATCGTCATTCCAAAAACCTTAAAATCCATTTTAATTCCGACATTCTGCAAATACTCTTCATCAAGCCTGACTTTATCTTCATCTCCGACAAAATCTCTCCCATTTACCTGCGCCCAGCCGGTCATTCCAGGTCTCAACTGATAAACCCCTGCCTGTTCGCGCATCTTATGCACCGCTTCTTCCTGAGGGATCAACGGCCGTGGCCCTATAAGCGACATCTTACCTGTCAAAACCTGAAAAAGCTGAGGAAGTTCATCAATGCTTGTATCTCTCAAGAACCGCCCCCACTTGGTTATGTACTGCTCGCCGT
Source organism: uncultured Clostridia bacterium (assembly GCA_947630315.1). Lineage (GTDB taxonomy): Bacteria > Bacillota > Clostridia > Oscillospirales > Ruminococcaceae > Faeciplasma. Next base: position 3,747 of record CANRHA010000041.1, on the reverse strand, counting down.
CCAAGAAATCTTTTGTCGGGCAGTCGTGCGGCGCCGTGCTTTTCATACTCCTAAATTTACTTACTTTAAATGGCCGACCGTTTCTGCCGATTCGAATCTGACAGAAAAAGATTGGTTCTTTAGGTGCACTTAGTTTCTGTATCAGCGAGATAATAGCAAACGGTATTATTAGAAGAATTAAAGAAATGATAGATATTATCAAGTCGAAACCACGTTTAAACACAAGGTATATCCGCTGATGGCGGGATAGTAATTGACTATTATAGCAATTACTTTGCCCCCCCCCGCGTCAAAATTACGCCTACTGTTTTTAACATAATTTTTAAGTCCAACCATAGCGACCTCTTCTTTATGTATTCAACATCGTAAATTATCTTCTCCTCCGGCTTTAGGTCATACCCACCGTTGACCTGTGCAAGACCCGTCAACCCCGGCTTAACCTTCAGACGCTCGTGGAAGCCGTGCACATACGTCTCAAATTCATCGTAAAAAATCTCGCGTTCCGGTCTCGGGCCGACCCAACTCAGCTGTCCCGTGAACACCGCTGCGAGCTGCGGCAGCTCGTCCAGTCTGAATTTTCTCAGCGTTCGCCCAAGTGGGAAAATTCTCGGATCATCGTCGCCCTGTGACCACTGTGCGCCTGATGCTTCAGCATCGACATTCATTGTCCGGAATTTTACAATATCAATTTTCTTGCCGTTTAATCCTAACCGTTCCTGGTGATAAAACGCCGGACCGGGCGACTTTATTTTGATCAAAACCGCGATTATCGCCATCGGGATTGCCAGAATTATCAGCGCTACCGCCGAGGCAAAAATGTCAAAAATGCGCTTTATTGCGGCGTAAATCGGCTTTTTCGGAATGTCGCCGACCTGTTCGACGAAATACTCGCCTTTCTTCTCGAACGGCAAGACCACTTTTGACTCCCGTGGAATTTCAACTGCAACATGCGCCGCGACCGCTTCCGCCGGCTTGTCCATTACCGCAACAGCATTCCTTTCTTCACTCAAATCCATCACCATCTTTAACGTATTCTAATTACATTTACACAGATATTCTCTTTTCCGCGCTGACTTTTCTTCTTGCGGATTCGTTAAACGCTCCAATCATTTCGAGCTTTTTCATCTGCGATTCAGTGAGCTTTCCCTCGGCACGCTTTTGCCTCTGCTGCCTAAGCCATTCCCACAAATCCACTCCGTGATACCTGACTTTCGCAGGAACATTAAGGCTTCCAAACTCCCTGAAATAGGCCTTTGCAGCCTCATAAGACTGCTCCCATTTCTGCTCGTCAAGCGACCAAACCATCCCCAAACGTTCAAGCTTATTAACTTGTTCATTGCTAAGCATTTGCCGATTATTTCTCTGATTCGCAACCCAATTTCCGAGCGCATAACCGTCGGGGGATCTGTAGCTTTTCTTCACGTCCAAGTTGCCGAAATTTTTGACGTATTCTACTGCATGACTGTAGCCTGTTTCCCACGGGTCAGCCATCTCCCAGACCATTCCCACGCTGTCAAGCTTTCGGATTTGTTCATCAGTCAGCTTGCCATTCTTGCGTTTTTTCCTCTGCTGCACAAGCCACTTTTGCAGCGATTTATCTTCAATTCCATTAACTTTCAGCTTCTCGAAATTGTTATCCCAAGCGATTTCCGAGGGCTTCCGCCAATCCATGCCGATGGACTCAAGACGCATTATCCGCTCCTCTGTCAGCGCCTTCCTTTTGCCTCTGTAAGCCTGTTTTTGCTCGTTCAGCCACTTTGAAAGGTTAATTCCGTTGACTGTATAGTTTCCCGGAACATTAAGATTGCCGTTTTCCTTGAAGTAGTCCTCTGCAAGCTTGAACCGCAGCTCCCACGGGTCGTCTTTCTGCCAAATCATTCCAAGATCATCAAGCCTCGCCCTGCGTTCGGATCGGAGCTTGCCAGCCCTGAATTTCTCCCGCTGATCTGCGATCCACCCGCCGAGCCTGAAACCGTCGGAATTTACATACCCTGAGGGAACATCTAAATTGCCGTATTTTAAATAGTATGCCTTCGTAGCGGCGTACCCCGTCTCCCACTTGCGGCTGTTGGCGGTCTCCCAAACCATTCCGAGGGCGTCAAGTTTAGCGATTTGCTCATCGGAAATGCGATAGTTTTTGTCAATTCTCGCATTCCTCATGCCGCAAAGCCACGCACCCAAGCGGGTACCGTCCTCGCTGACGTAGGTTGCGGGAACGTCAAGGTTGCCGTGTTTTTGGCGGTATCTCATCGCCGCAGCAAAGTTCTGCTCCCAGAGGTAGTCGGGCACATCCCAAATCATGCCGATAGCGTTCAATTCGTCAATATGTTCGGGGGTCAAATATCTACAGTGGCTGCCGTTTTTGCGGTATGTTCTTATGTTTGAGATCCACGAGCCGAGCGCGATTCCGTCGTCTGTGACGTATCCCGCGGGCACTTGTAAATCTTTGTTTTCGTTAAAATATTGAACAGCGGCGGCATAGTTTTTCTTCCATGACTGCTCCGCATAGCTATCCCAGATCATGCCGATAGAGTTGAGCTTTTGGATTCTCTCCTCACTCAGCGCACCCGCCTGTTCTCCCGAATATACCTTCCTTTGCGTGAATATCCACTGTCCGAGCGAGCAACCGTCTGCGGTCTTAAATCTGCGTGGAACATCTAAATTTCCGTACTTGATGAAGTAATCTTGCGCGTGAGAATACATCAAATCCCAGCTTGCGGTTAATGCATCATTCAGCTTCTCAAACAGTCTCTTGCAATCCTGAAGCTCATCAAAGATTTCAAACCTCTCGTTGACTACATCATAGTCCTCATTTGCATGATAATAAATCAATGCAACGCGCATTTCTTCCTCAATCGAATCAATGCTGTAGAGGTTCTCAATATTGTTCACAACGTCAAAAATTACGGGATTTTTTGTTGAAGATGCCGAAAGCGCGCGGCCTATCTGCTGCTTGTAGATGATGGGTGAAACCGTCGGTCTAAGCAGGATTACCCCCGCCACGTCGTCAACATGTATTCCCTCGTTAAGAGCATCTATGCAGAAAAGCAGCCTCAAATGGTCGCTGTCATCAGCCTTGAAATCCGCAAAGGATTGAGAAGCTTCGGGATCGTCGGAATATACAGAATATACATGATAATGTTGGTCAATCTCACTAAACCAAGCCTTCGATTCCGCCATCATCGCACGCATATGCTCGGCGTTGGCACAGAAAACGATATACTTCCCATGCGGGTCAGTCATGTGTTTTGCAAAGATTTTGTCCAAACCGTCTGCCTTGTCCAAAGCCCTGCGGAGAGCTTCAAGATAACGCTCTGCGACGTCTCTTACCGCCTTATTCTTCGCAATCTTGACACGCTTTTCATAACGTTCGAGGTCTTTTTGATAGCTATATATAGATAGTACATACTTAGGCGGGTTAAGAATTCCTCGCACGATTGCTTCTCCGAGGGTCATCTCGCTCGCGATACAGCCGTCAAACAGCTCGTCTGCCATATCTCTTTGGTTATCTAAGTAGCGGATATTGGTCGCCGAAAGCCCTAAAACAGGCGTTTTCTCACAAGCCGAAAGAAGCCTTTGAACTCCCCTGCCCCACTGTTCCGCACCGGCTCTGTGGAACTCATCTAAAATAATGAAGTCCGGCTTGATGTCCGAAATCTCGGACTCGGAGAGGTTCATTAGCTTTGCGTAAGTGTAAAACTTTACGTTTTCGGGAACGTAATTTGACGTTTTCTTAAGCGCTTCAAG
>CANRHA010000040.1 GCA_947630315.1 uncultured Clostridia bacterium | reverse complement strand
CCCGAGACCATCGTCATGCCTAAGATCATCACGGCCTCGCAGCCGCCGTGCCCGATCCCGTACATCACGGCGGTCCCGGGTTCTTTTTTCTTTTTGAGGATCGTCTTGAACGCCAAAAACCTGCCTGTCTCCTCAAAAACTCCCGCCGCGAGGGCGCCGTAAATTATGTATAATATGTCGCTGCCCGAGACGACCGGCAGCATGACCGCGTGAAGTATCTGTTCAAGGATCAGCGCGAATATTATGAACGCCCCGGCGCCGACAAATATTGCCGAGACCGGCGCGGTTTTTACCCTGATTTTGAATATCACCGCGCAGACGACCGGCACCGCAACGCAAATAAGCCCGGTCAGCGCCATGAAGATCACAGTTGATGTTGAAAACATTTTGCCCTCCTGCTCAATAATTTCTCTCGCCGTTTTCGTTGAAGTTTCTTTTCAGGGCCGCCATCATCAGCGGCAAACCTATAACGGACATTAAAACCGCAAATATCAGCCCGATCATGCTTACTCCTTTTTTCCGTGCTTTAAGTAGTAGACGTACGAATAGCCAGCCGGCGCGACGCTCGATAAAATAATCAGAACAAAGTACGCCCAGAACAGCGCCGGAGATCTGCCCACAAAGAACGCAAGAATAACGGTCAGAACGCCGATCAGGACAAAGCATTTTCCGGCGAACCGGTGAGTGGCGCGCCAGTTTTCATCATCGTTCAAAGCCCAGGGGGTCTTTATGCCTATCGAGTAGTTCTGCCCGCATTTAGGCAGGTAATTCCCGAGGATAATAAACAGTATACCGCAGCCTATGAGTACGCCTGTTGTTATGTTGATCTTCCCGCCGAGGGCGTAAACGTAGACCAGTCCGTTTACGAGCAGCGAAACCACGGGAACTATCCACAAAACTATTAAAAACGGCTTGCCGTCGATGTTTTTGCGCTTCGGGTCCATAAGCGTTACCGCCGCGCAGACTATATGCACCAAAACCATCGCCCCGGGCAGCGCGAACACGACCGCCGCCTTGGGCATAAACCCGTCGGCCTCGCCGGCAGAGTTGAAGTGCGAGGGCATAGGGTCGGGCAGCTTATCCCAGGTTATCAGGCCGAAGACTATCGGCAAAAGCGTCAGCAGAGCGGTCAGTATTATCATCGGCAGGTATTTTTTGATCATTTTCTTCTCCCTCCAAATTTTTGATCCAAAGAATTATCTCCTCTAAAACCGAGGCGTTCAGCTCGTAGTAGATGAACTTTCCGTCGCGGCGGTCTCTTATCAGGTCGGCGTCCTTCAGCACCGAGAGGTGCCGCGAAACCGCCGCAAACGAGATCGGGAATTTTTCCGATATCTCCCCAGCGGTCAGCGATCTTTCCTTTAGCAGGTTCAGAATTTCGCGCCGCGTCGGGTCGGCCAGCGCGCGCAGCGTCGCCTGTATTCCCATTTTCTCAGCTCCTTTCCGCACCGTTATTTAACATTTAGCCTAAATGTTAAATGTATTCTACCATACCTCCCGGAATTTGTCAAGGCTTTTGTGGAAAATTATTTCAATGCTTTTGTTGGGGTTTTTATCACGGCTCTTAGGTAAAAAATCAAGGTATCGCCTTAAAATCTGTTTTCTGACTTCTGATTTCTGTCTTCTGAATAGCTGCTTGCGTGGGTTTCCGCGTAATTTTTCTCCCAGAGCCTATCTACTATCTTTCTCTCCTCGCTGCGGTATTCGAGCAGGGTCACGTCGTCGATATCAAAGCTCACGCTCACCTTTTCATACCCGAACTCGTCTACGCATCTGAGTTCTGCGCGGCCGCCGCCTACGCTTTCAACGAACCCCTCGTAATCCCAGAGGTCGCTCTCGTTTATCTCGACTGCAACGGTGCGGTGTTCCTCCATCGCCGCCGTCAGGATTTCCTCCACCGGCTTTTCGGGGTCTATCTCGCGGGTGAACTCGCGGTATGCCGCCTCGTCGGTCAGCTTTCTCATTTTATCTGCATATTTTCTCGCATATGGGCCGAGGAAGTCGACGCCGCTTATGTCGCTTATCTGCCTTACGCTTATGCCGTCGAATCCGCCGTTCGGCGCTATAAGATACAGTACGGCGAACCTTTCCGATACGGCAAGGACCTTTCCGAAGGAGAACCTGCTGTCGTCCACGCCGCTGTAGATGCATGCCGGTATGCCGAGGGCGCAGGCGGCCCTTAGCAGATCAAGAATTTCCAGCATTTTTGCCCCTTTCCGCCTCCATCAAGGCCGTTTTATATTTCCCGCCGCTTGCTTATATAAAGATATCAAAACGCCATTAAGAGCTTTAAATCTTCTGTATTTTCAACTATTTTCTATCCCCTGCTGTTCCGCTTTCTCGACCCGCCAGCATCTGATGATCAGACCGCTGAGCTTTTTTATATCAAAACTCCGCGGCGCGATATCGCCGGGGTAAAAATTATATACTGCCGCCGCGCCGTTTATGACCCTTACGAATACGGTGTGGAGCGAAAGCTTTTTTTCGCCGTTCCAGAAGGATATTATATACCGCCCGTCTTTGAGGGTCTCGTCGGCGCCGACCGCCCCGCCCTTCAGGCCGATAAGGCTAAGCACCCTTTTTATCGAATAGGGGTTGCCGCCGAAAAATCCCAGAAAGATAAGAGTAAGCGCGCCGCGCGTAAGAAACGCCCTGCAAACGTCATGAAAACTGACCGCCGCGCCAAAGCTGACGGCGGCGTTATATACCGCGACCGCCTCGCAGGCGGTGTTCTCGGCCTTGGCAAGGTACAGCCTCTTTCCCGACAGCGACCCCTGGCCGTATATGTAGCCCTCCGCCGAGGGGGCGGGCCTTATTTTTATCGGCGAAAGCGGCAGGGTGATAAAGCTCTGAAATCTCAGAAGAAAATCAAGAAAAAGGTGTCTTAGGTTCATCTGAGGTCGCCCGAGTAATCTTTAAAGGATATATTGAGGTCAACGCTGCCGTTTATTCCGGGAACGTTTCCCTTTGAGGAATACTGCCACATCTCCCACTTATACGGCAGAGAGGGCGTGTCGTTGTATTCCGCGTACCAGATGTCGTAATCCTGTATCCTTGCAAGGTCATACTTCCACACGGTAGTCTTTTTATTTGCGTAGATCACCGGGGTATAGCCCTCCATTTCAAGCCTCTGGGCAAATACGAGGAAGTTGTTGGTGAGCTGTTCGGGGTCTATGTAGGCGGTCCTCGGGGTGTCGCCGTCGGGGTCGTTCACAACTTCCCAGTCGAACGCAACCGGGAACTCGACCTCGTAGCCGTCCAAAAGATCTATGACAAATTCCGCTTCGTCGAGCGCCTCGTTTTCGGTCAGGGCCTGTGAGAAGAAGTAAACGCCGACCTTAAGTCCCGCGTCGAGAGCGCCTTTAATGTTGGCCTTAAAGTTTGCGTCCTCGACGATAAGCCCGGTGACATACCCCCTGTTTCCGCAGCGTATCATCGCGTATTCAAAGCCCGCGTCCTTTACGGCTTCCCAATCTATCTCGCCCTGATACACCGAAACATCTACGCCGGCTATGTAATTTTCCCCGCCCGCGTAGGTCATGTAACCGCTAAGCTCGTCCGCTATGAACATCTCCTGCGCGTACGGGCTCATCTTAACGCCCTCCAACAGCGGCATTCTTATAGGCCCGTAGCTCGAATCGTTGAGGGTAAAGCCCTCCTCGGCAAATCTCGCCTGATATTCGACAGAAGGATCTACCGCGGTATACGCCGGAACCTCGACTACCGTCTCCTTTTCGACCTCGACTATCTGCGGAACAACGGTGCCCTGAGCGCGGCTCCAGCCTATCGCGGTGATTATAAGCGCAACGCTCAGAAAAATAACCGCGCACCCGAGCATGATGACCGTCGTGCTGTAGAATCTGTTGGCGTTTCTCTGGCGCTTTTGCTTCGCCTCCTCCGTCCGCCTCGATAGGGAGGTGAGTTCGTCGTAAACCTGCGCCGCAGAGGGCGCGGTCTCCTGTGAAGTAAATTCAAGTTTTTCGGACATAATTTTTCCTTTCCGTGTACTTCCACTTCAATATTCGCCGTAAAACGACAATATAAGTGTACCATATCGCGAGCGGAATGTAAAGCGGGAAATTTTTAAGGGAGTGTACAAGCCGCCCACATTTAAGTGAAAAGTGGTTAGTGGAAAGCCGTTAGTAACGACGAATCATCATGCAAAGAATTTTTATAATGCGGGCGGAATGGACACTCCCATTTTTAAAGATGCGACCGAGGCGGGCACATCAAGAAGATAGATATTAGATATTAGATGTTAGAATTTCAAGGGGTCCCCTTCGGTGACGGATTTAAGCGTAGGGGAGAAGGCGGGGGAGGAATGGATACTCCCATTTTTAATGTTGGGGCTGATTGCCACTCTTTTCAGCCCTTTGCTTCACCCCCTCCCTTCTATCTCCCCTCTGACCCCCTTCAGAACCTTTTCCGCCGCCTTGGACATGGTCCGATACTTCTTCCAAACGAGGGTCATTTTTATCCTTTGTTCCGGCTCAAACGGCACGAATTTCAGCTCGGTGCCGTCCGTATTTATCAGCCTATCGAGTGAGAGCACATACCCCATTCCCTCGGCGGCCATCACCGACGCATTTATAACGAGGTTATACGTCGCCACGACGTTCAGCTCCGAGATCGGCTTTCCGAGCCATTTTTCGACCCCTGCGCCGCTGTCCGACTGCCGAGAAAGTATCAGCGGCTTGTCGTAAATGTCCTCCGGTTTGAGGGATCTCTTCTCTGCAAGCGGCGAATCCCTGCGCATCAGCACGCCCCAGCGGTCGCGGTAGGGCAGTTCAAGGTAATTGTATTTTTGCTGATCTACGTCTCCGAGCAGCAGGCAGAAGTCAAAAAGACCCTTGTCGAGGCGCTCCGTGAGGTCTGCGCTGTCTCCGCTCACAATATGAAGCTTTAAGCCGCCGTACTGCCGCTGCAGATCGGTTATGACTCTTGCAATATGGCGTATTGAATGCGTTTCGCCCGCGCCGATGAAAACATCTCCCTCTATCTCCTCGTCGCGGTTCATCATTTCCGCCTCGGTGCGCCTTGCAAGGCTTACTATCTCCTCCGCGCGCCTGCGAAAATATATCCCGTCCTCGGTCAGGGTCACGCTTCGCTTTCCGCGTATAAAGAGTATCTTCCCAAATTCGTTTTCGAGATCTTTAAGCTGCCGCGACAGGGTCGGCTGCGTTATATGAAGATGCTCCGCCGCCCTTGATATGCTCTGTTCCCGCGCTACTGCGAGAAAATATTCTAAGACTCTTAATTCCATTTCCGTCGCCTCCGGGTTCTATTATAGCCGCCGTTATCATGCCTGTCAAGCATGGTAATATATCCATTATAAGTATTTGATATTTTACTTTTCATGGGATATAATGAAGTGAAGAAAAAAGGAGGATCAGCGATGAGAACAAAGATCATCAACCGGCAGTTTGACGAGGAGCGCGCGCTATACAATTCGCGAAGCGCGGATATTACAGACTGTATTTTTGCCGGCCCTGCCGACGGCGAATCGGTCTTAAAGGAATCGAGGGATATAAACGTCACAGGGTGCCGTTTTTCGCTTCGCTACCCGCTCTGGCATGTCGACGGCTTTAAACTCGAGCGTTCCGAGATGGACGAACTCACCCGCGCGGCGATATGGTACAGCCGCGGCGGCAGCATAACCGACTGCGTTCTTCACGGGATAAAGGCGGTGCGCGAATGCGCGGACATTTCAATCTCCGGCTCGGATATCGTCTCCGAGGAGTTTGGCTGGAAATCCTCGGGTATAACCCTTGCGGATTCCACGATAAAGAGCGAGTACCTGTTTTTTGACAGCCGGAGCATCAGGCTTAAAAACGTCAGAATGAGCGGGAAATACTCCTTCCAATACATCGACGGCCTCGAGATAGACGACTCTGTTCTTGACACAAAGGACGCCTTCTGGCACAGCAAAAACGTTACCGTCCGAAATTCAACGGTAAAGGGTGAATATCTGGGTTGGTTTTCAGACGGCTTGACGCTTATAAACTGCAAGATATCTGGAACTCAGCCGCTTTGCTACTGCAAAAATCTAAGGCTCATAAACTGCGAGACCGAGGGCTGCGACCTCTCGTTTGAATATTCCGACGTTCAGGCCGACATATGCGGCGGGATAGTATCGGTAAAAAATCCGCGTTCGGGCGTAATAACCGCCGACAGCGTAGGCGAGATAATCACCGAGGCCCCGGTCATGGAATGCAGCGGCGAGGTAATAATAAGGAAGGGGCGGGATATAGCATGAACGACAAGCCCACCCCCGAAGATCTGCGGGCGTCAGGTTGTTCCGCCGAGCAGATAAAGCAGTTTTCCGAATGCCGTTGCGCCGAAGAAAAGCTCAGGCTTCTGCGCCGCCAGCGCAAAAAACTCCTTGACAGCATTCACGAGCAGGAGGAGCAGATCAGCAACCTCGACTACCTCGCCCACGAGATCTCAAAAGACGGCCAACAGCGTAACCAATAGTTTCTGCGGCGCTCTGCCCCAACCTTTCGGGCACAGCGCCCTTCTTCATACCTTTGCGTTCCTCCGGCCCTGCCCCTGACCGGGCTTCCCGCTTGCCCCGACCCCGCGGCGAATCCGCGGCTCGCGCCTGCCGGCGCGGGCTCCCGCCGGGCCCCTCCGGGGCCCAGTGGGCCGCCGTTCCCCCTCCGGGGGAACGGCGGGCGGCTTCGCCGCGGGGTCTCGGCCTTGCACCCAGCCTTCCTCCCCGCACCCTCCCCAACTCTCCTCCCCGCGCTCCCCACCCTTAAGCGCACACGCTGACAGATACCGCCCCGCCCCACAGCCCCGGGCGCACAAAGCCCGCCCCGGCCCTGCGCATAGCGCCTGCCGAAGCGGGTTTTTCAGCTTATCCTGAAGTGCCCTATGATGTCGTCTCTGCCCTCTAAAATGTCCTGCTCGTAGCTCGTCTGTTCTTCGCTGCCGTGGTGGATCACATATGTGACCCCGTCGGCGTTCCTCTTGTCGCTTATGACCCCGATGTGCCCCTCGAACACGACTATATCCCCGCCCTGCCATTCCGCTATGTCCTTCACGTCGGTGGTCAGTTCTTTGGCCGTGTGCCTGAAATACACGACAAGGTTTCTCACGCGCCTGAAATCTATATTTTTATCGCCGATGTCTCCGCCGTAGTCCGAGGGATCCTTTTCGATGTCCGCGTTTACCAGCTCCATCAGGTCGTACCCCGCGTTTTTCATCGCCTGCGCGACAACGTCCGTGCAAACGCCGTAACCGTCGTCCGGGTAGCCGCCCGAGTAGTACCTGCTCTCATATTTCGGCTTGGTCGCAACATATTTCCTCGCGCCCTGCAAAATGTCGGTCTGATCGTCTGTTCCGTCGCCGTCGCGGTCTACCGCCGAAACATAATCCTCTATGCCGAAGTCCTTTCCGCTGTATGTTTTTCCTATGATTCGGTCTATTATGACCCTTGCCCTCAGGGCGTAAAAAACCGCCGCTGCAAGCGCAAATACCGCCGCGGCTATGAGTATCTTTGCCGGCGTTTTAAGATAATATTTTTTTCGATTCGGCATAATTTTTCACCTCCTCGGGAAAAGTCTATCCCCGCGAAGGTGAAAAGTCAATCGAATTAAGGAAAAGTTAATCACTCTTAAGCGTATCTTAATCTTCCTTAATATTATTTTAAGAAAATGCCGTTATTCCTCGACCTGAGCGAACTGCCACTTGTCAAAGATAAAACTGTCGCCGAACACAAAGTAAAGGTCGTGTACCCCGCTGACGCTCTTATCTAAAGTTCCGCTGACGGTTTTGACCTCGCCGTTTGTGTCGAACTGAATGTTCCCCACCGGCTTTGAATCGAGGCTGTCGAGCCTTATTTCTATTATGCCGTCGCCCTTTACTACCGCCGCAAAGGTGTTCACCCCGTGGCCGAAATCGACGTCGGTAAGCCCAAGCCAATCTCCCGAGGATATCCCGCTGACGAATATATCCCCGCCGTCGGCGTAGTATTTTACGCCCGCGGCTGTGTGGACCGTCTCCGCCTCGGTAATGTCTGTCGCGGAGAGGTTTTTGATCTGTTTAACTCCCTCGTCGCTCATCTTCGAGGGCAAGATAACGGCGTTCGCCTCGTCTACCTCGCATTCGTCTATGCCTATGCTCCTGAAGCCGTCGGCGTTGCCGAGCCTGTTCATGTTTTCAAGAAGCGAAACGTTCTGATATAAAAGGTACCATTTGTCGCCGTATTTCTGAAGGTGAGAGTGGTTGTTCGAGAAGGGGTAGCCGTGCTGATTCGGGTTGGTAAGGTATTCGCCGCCCCATTCCCAGCTGTCGGGGTCGAGCGGGTCCTCCGCCGTCATATAGCACATCGAGCAGGTCTGCGGCGCGGTTCCGAGGGTCACCGGGAAGAAGCTCCTGTCCTCGTAGTTCGAGCAATAGGTCAAAACATATTTTCCGCCGATGTAGTTAAGCTCGTTCGCCTCAAAGTGGAAATAGGTCGGAACCTTAACTATCTCGCCGTCTATTGATATCATATCCTTGCCGAGTTTAGCTATTCTGCAATTGCCGGTTCTGAGGCCGTTTTCGTCCGGGTGCATGGCGTCGCCGCCGCCGAAAGCTATCCAGCCGGTTCCGTTGTCGTCTATGCAAACGCCCGGGTCGAAGCACCACGAGACCGGATCTCCTGCCAGCCCCTCCATTTCGTTGTAAACAAGGGGGCCGCCTACGGGGTCTTTCCAGGGGCCGGTCGGGGAGGTAGAGGTCAGAACGCCGATATTTGCGCCCGAGTTTGCAAAGTAGAGGTAGAAGTGAGTTTTCCCGTCCGATTCCTCGCGCGAGACTATGGACGGCGCCCAGCTGCAGCCCGCCCAGGTTGCTATTTCGCATACGGGAATGGTTCCCTCATACCTGAAGTTTGACATATCCTCAGTTGAGTAGCAGCAAAGAGTATTGATACCTCCGTAGCTGTTTGAGCCGAAGCCGTTTTTGGCCTCAAACTCCTGAGAATCGTTTGTTCCGTAGATGTAAAGCCTGCCGTTGTATTCAACCGCAGTCGGGTCGGCAAAGAATATATCCGAAGAAACGGGGTTGTTCTCCTCCATGCCTTTATATGCCTCGGTGAAGGTATCTCCTACGCTGAAGCCCTTATCTTCGCTTTTTAAAATATCCCCGCCGAGGGTAAGCTCGCTCGGTTCTGCCGAACATGCCGAGAGAGCGGCTATTGTTGCTGCTAAAGTTGTCATTACCAAAATCCTCGTATTCAATTTCATTTTGATCAGCCCCCGAATAGACGAATTGACCTTTTATAATGTAATTATATCCCCGGCGGATTGATTTTTCAAGAGATAAACTCAAAAAAGCAGAATCTTTCATAAAACGAATAAGAATAGGTGAAAGCGTAACTCAATATAAAATCGCGCGGGTCGCGGTTATAACGATATAAACCGGCCGAATATCTCAAAATGCACATTAGTTTCGCCATATACCGCCATAATTTATGCAAACTGACTTTTTTACAAACAGGGCTTGAAAATATGCGCGGGGTTTGCTATTATTTAATTATGAATGAAAGGTAAGGTAATATGGCGCCGGGCGGCGCAGTTTACGAAACGGAGTATTAAAATGGGTTTGTCAAATATCCTGTCTCTGCTCGGCGGAGTGGCGTTCTTCCTCTTCGGAATGAACACAATGGGCGGCGGTTTAAAACAGCTCGCCGGAAATAAAATGGAAGCTATCCTCTGGAAGCTTTCGTCAACGCCTTTAAAGGGCTTTTTGCTCGGGACCCTTGTAGCCGCCGTTATACAGTCTTCGGGGGCAACAACGGTAATGGTCATCAGCTTTGTTTCAACCGGTATGATGACCTTTGCGCAGTCTGTCGGAATAGTGCTCGGCGCAAACGTCGGCACAACTGCCACAGGCTGGCTTTTAACATTGACTAACGCCAACAGCGGTTCATTTACGGCCATTCTCATCTCTCTGCTTGCGCTTGCGGGATGCGGTATGGTTCTTTTTTCTAAGAAGCACAGCTACCACGCCGTAGGAAACGTAGCCCTCGGGCTTGCGACGATCTTACTTGCGATGTCTCTTATAAGCGACGCGGTAAGCCCTCTTAAGGACAGCCCGCAGTTTGCGAATCTTCTGATACTTTTCCGCAACCCGTTCTTCGGCATTTTAGCGGGTATTTTAATCACCGCCGTTACCCAATCGAGTTCGGCGTCGGTAGGTATTTTGCAGGCTCTTTCGGTAACGGGAGCTATCCCCTACACCGTCTGTCTGCCGATAATCCTCGGAATAAACATAGGCGCGTTCACGCCGGTTTTAATAGCTATGATAGGCGCGAACCGCAACGGCAAGCGCACCGCGGTCTCCTATCTTATAATAAACATAATCGCCTTTATCGCAACGTATATCCTCTACATTCCCGCAAATCTCATATTCGACCTCTCGTTCATGAACGACCCGGCAAACGTCCTCGGAATAGCGATAATGAACACGGTCCTGCGGCTGATAATGGTTGCGTTCGTCTTCCCCGCGATAAAGCTTATTGAGAAGATCTGCTTCTTCCTTGTAAAGCCCGATCCCTCGGAGAGCGAGGACATGTTTGAAATAGACAGCCTTGACGACAGTCTTTTGAACTATGCTCCCACCGCCCTTGAACTTAGCAAGAACGCAACGCTGAGAATGTGCGATATAGCGACAAAGAACATTTACCGGGCGCTGCGGCTCGTCACCGAATATGACAGAACGAAGTATCAGAAGGTGCTGGTAAAGGAGGCTCTCTGCGACAAATACGAGGACAAGCTCGGCAACTACATCGTAAAGATCGGGAAAAACGGCCTCAGCGACAAGCAGCAGGCGATCTCCCGCGAGCTTTTATCCGCGGTAGGAGATTTTGAACGCCTCAGCGACCACGCGCAGAACATAGCCGAGACCGCTAACGAGATCAACGAAAAGAAGATAGTTTTCTCGGACGAGGTAGAAAGCGAGATCACCCTGCTGATATCGGCGGTAAAGGAGATAATCGGGCTGGCGAAGTCGGCCTTCACCGAGCGCCGCCGCGACCTTGCGCTGAAGGTGGAGCCTCTTGAGGAGACGATAGACATCATGACCAAGCAGCTCAGAGCGAACCATATAGAGCGCGTTTCGAGCAGCACATCCACGATACTCACCGGCTTAATCTACAGC
>CANRHA010000039.1 GCA_947630315.1 uncultured Clostridia bacterium | reverse complement strand
TGCGGCTGGAAGGGCACTCTCGCCTCTTTGCCACATTTCGCGCAGACGGCGGTGTAGAACTGCTTGCCTTCTTCTTTCTTCTTCTTGCGGCAGTCCTTGCAATCCTTGGGCTCGTTTTCAAAACCCTTTTCGGCGTAGAACTCCTGCTCGCCGGCGGTGAAAACGAACTCGTTGCCGCAGGTGCGGCAGACTAATGTTTTGTCTTGGAACATAGAAATTCCCTCACTTATAGTATTTGCCAAGTCGGGCTCCTCCGACGTGAATAATCATAAGATCGGCAAGCTGAATGGCATTGATATAAAAGCCCTTGCGGGATTTTACCTGAATCTGAGGCGCAGCTTTTTACGCACCCGCGCCAGTGCGTTGTCAACGGTTTTGCGCGGCACACCGAGCTTTTTGGCTATATTCCCGTATGACGCGCCGCTTAAGTACTCCGAAAATACCGCCCGTTCAAGATCGGTAAAGCTCTGTGCGCTCTCCGAGAATATCTCGCTCAGAAATTCGCGGTCGAGCACCGTTTTTTCCGGCGATGTTCCCGATTCGAGCGAGCCTTCTTCAAGGGGTTCTTCGACCCTCTGTATTCTGGCGGATTTTTTCAGGACCGATAACATTCTGTTTGATACGCATACGCCCGCGTATGTCGCAAACGAGGCGCCTCTGCCCTCTTCATAGCTCTTGACCGCGCTCATCAGCCCGAGTATCCCCTCGGAAACAAGATCGTCGCGGTCGGCGTCTATTCTGGTGTAAACGCGGGCAAGCTGCCGTATTGAACCGAGATATCTTTCAATAAGAGCCGAAAATGCATCGCCGTCATTTTTCGCGGCGGCGACAAGCTCCTCGTCGGTGAGGTCTTTAAGCGGAACACCTTTACTGCCCTCCGCCATATATACCACCTCACACTCTTTCTGTTTATTTATCATATCATTATATTTAAATTATGTCAAGCTGATTTTGAAGTTTTTAACAGTTTTCGTCGAAACATACAATTTTAACCAATAAATGTGGTTTAAAAAGCTCGTACACGCTTTAACGTGATAATCGAAAACCGCGTCAGAGCGCGGTTTGGGGCAAAAAGTACCTGGCAAACCCATGCCTCAGAAAGAAAAATCCCCCTCATAACCGAGGGGGATATCGCGTCACTGTTTCTTAAGCCTGAAGACAAGGCATCTTGTCTTTTCGACCTTTTCGGGATCGACCGCGCCGGTGATCCTGTTGTCGCAGGTGTACTTCGAGGTGATTCCGCTTAAAATTTCGCTGTTGAACTTGCTCCTTGAGTAGTATTCGTATGTTTCAATATGGAGGTCGAGGGTGTCGAACTGGATCATAACGTAGATGTAGGTCTTGCCGTCGGCGTTGTCTACGGCTTCCTTGGTCTTAGCCTTAAGGATCTTTTCAACGTCGCTCCAGCTGTGGGCGATGGCGTCGTTGCGGCTGTACCAGCTGTTGCTGTCAGAGTTGGCCGCGGGAACGTTGAGGAAGTGTGAAAGATCGATAACGCTGTTGCGGGTGCTCTTTATGTACGAGTCGCTGACAAGGAGGTAGTCGTACTTGACGTAGTTCGGGTCGATTCCGTTGCTCGGCTCGGGGTCGGACCAGCCGAAGTCGACGTTGTACCATTTTCCGTCGTACTTTACCTTTACCCACATGTGGTCTTCTTCACGTCCGTTGCCGCAGACGTAGATGGTGTCGAACCCGGCGCGGGAGAGGAGATAGAAGCCGGCCTTTGCATATCCTACGCAGGTTCCGCTGCCGTCGCAGATAGGACCGTAGGCGGAGGCAAAGTAGTTGCCGTGGCCGTAGGAGGCGTTTTTGGCTATCCATTCGTAGATGTACTTGATCTTGTTGTAATCGGAATATCCGCTTATTTTGTCGATTATCTTGTCGCCGGCGCTTTTAAGGTTCGAGACCATTCTCTGAGCGTCGGTGAGGTTGTCGACATAGTATCTGAGATAGAGGGTGGTGCCCGAAATGCTTGAGACCTGATCGAAGTAGCAGTATGTGGTGCCGACGATCTGGGCTATGTACTTAGCTATCGTCATGGCTTCGTCGTGGTCGACGTAATCGCCGACATAGACCGCGGGATCGAGGTTTGCTACCGCCTGAGCTATAAGGTTTATAGCGCTCTGGAATCTGCTCTCGGTAAAGCGGCTGTACATATACTCGGCGCCGTTCTCCTTTACCCAATCTCCGGCGGATACCGGCTCGGCGGTTGTGGGCTTCTGAGTTGTGGAACCCGGCTCGGGAGCTTCAACGGGATTTTCCTCGTCGTCGAGGTTTTCCACGCCCTCGTCCTTTTTGGTGGAGGCGGGCTTGTTAGCGGGCTTTTCGGTGCTCATGTAAACGTTAGAGACATATCCGGTCTTGCCGTTGTAGCTTATCCGGTACCAGCCGGTAGAGGCGCGTCCGGTAACTTCAACGGCCTCGCCCTCGTTCAGGGCGCCTATGCGGTCAAAATCGGTAGAGGGGCCGCTTCTTATGTTCAGAGAAATAGTCGCGTACATCGTTCCCGACATTTCCTCGACCGAGAAGTCGTTCTTGTCCTTCTTCTTGGTGGCCTCGGTGGTGGTCGCGGCGGTCGTTGTGGCCGCAGTCGTCGGAAGCGTTCCCTGAGTTGTGGCGGGAGTCGTGGCGGTGGTCGGGGCGGCCGTCGTTATCGGCGGAAGGGTGTTCTGAGGAACGTCGCTCGCCGGTGCGTCTGATGTTACCGGCAGATCGTCTATAGGCTCCTCGGGTATCTTTCCGCAGGCCGAAAGCGCGCTCAGCGCCAGAACCAGCGTCATCAGAAGCGCCATGATTCTTCTAAGGTTCATTTTACTTTCCTCCATATCTCTGTTTAAATTATTTGCGTTCCGAGAGCGCCGTCAGTTCGGCGTTATTCCTCGTCGCTGTTGTATCTTAATGTCACCATTATGCACAGCGGGCCTTTGCCGTCTTTATGGGCGCGGTAGGTCGACCATCTTCCGCTGAAGTCGGCGCCGGTCTCCTCAACTACTTCCTTGATTATGCCGGAAAGCTCTCCGCCGTATTCTGTAACCAAAAGCTTGTGGTGGATCTCGGTGTAAAGGTCTTCGTCGGATATCCTGAGGTAGATATACCTCGAGCCGTTTTCGGCGCACTTTCTGACCTGCTCCTCGGCGCTGGCATAGGCCTCCTCATAGCTGGTCACATAGTAGCCCTCCTGAACGTGGTAGCACATGTCCATAGAGGTAGCGGTCGGGGTCGAATAGTATATGCTCTCAAACTTTTCAAGGTGATCCTGTAAAAGGACCTCGTCCGAGATGAGGAAGTAATCGTAGTTTACATAGTACTTGTCGTTCTTCTCCTCCGGGTCGGCCCATGTCGGGTCGAGGGCGTACCAGTTGCCGTCTGAGAGGTGAACGTAGTTCCATTTATGGGTAAAGGCGTCGCTGTTGCCGTGACCTACCGCAAAAACGGTCTCGTAGCCGGCTCTGTCGAGCAGAAGGTGCATGGCGTCGGCGTAGCCCTGGCAGGTCGACATATGTTCGACAAGGGCGCCGTAGGCGGTGAAGGGGTTGGTGCAGTTCTCGCCGTAATCGGTGCCGAAGACGAGCGCGTTGTGTAGATACATTATCTGCTCGTACTCGGTGCCCTGGGGCATGTCTGCAACTATTGCGTCGACGGCGGCGTTAAGCTCGTCGGTTATCCTCCAGGCGTCCTCCTGGGTCATGATTATCTCAAAGTTGTAGGGGATAACTATAATGTCGAAGTAGCCGTCGTTGTCGCTGTCGCGGCAGTTGAAGCTTGTGCCGATATAGGTGTAGTCCATGCACATGTTGTAGATAAAGCTGCAAAAATCGTTGCTCTGCTCTATCGGAACGCCGTAGGGCAGGTTGCAGCTGAGTTCAACGTTGCGTATCGCGTTCATAACTACCGCAACGTCGGCTTTAAGCTCGTCGCCGAGCTGATCCCAGATATACTTTATTCCGTTGTCGGCGACAAATCCTATGTCGTAGCCGTTCCATTCGTCTCCCGAGGGCGGAAGGGTGCTCTGGGTCGATACGCTTGCGGGATCGTCCGGAGCCGGCGGCGCAGTAACGTCGCCCGAGTTTACCGAACCAGTCTGCACCGGCTCGTCTATATTCTTTCCGCAGGCGGAGAATACGGTCATAACAAGGCAGACCGCGAGAATAATCGCTAAAAATTTCTTCATTAACAAGTGTCCTTTCTTTTTCTGATAACCTTTCTTCTTTTCGTGATCTTATGCGCGGGGTTATATATCTAAAACGAATCAAATCACAAAAATATTGCATATTATTGCGGAGATCTCCGAAATAACCACATACCCCTCATAATAACACATTATAATAATACCCTTAAAAGTCTAATATGTCAAGAGCTGCCCGAAATTTTTAGGAGAGGGGAAGCACCCGTTTCGCCCGCATTTAAACTCTAACACCTAATATCTATTACCCAAGACGGGAGAGCCTCTCGGAACAGCCGGATATCACATCTTTCAGCCTGACCGTGGGCCGCTCGAAGCGCTCGATGCTTATAGGTATAAGCTCGGAATGCGGAAATTCCTCCCCGATACCGTCCTTATCAAGTTCATCGGAGTAGAAAACAACGTCGGGGGCAAGCGCGAAAAGTTCGTCTTCATCGGCAAAATATTTTTCCTCCCGCTCCCAAAGATTATTCCCGTACACCGAGAGCATATCGGAGCAGAGCGTTCCGCCCGGCGAGAGCATCAGCCCGCCCTCGGCCTCGCGTTCAACGATTACATAGCTTACGTTTATTCCCAGATCCTGCGCGGCGCTCATCTCGGAATCTATCCCGCTCAGGGCCGCCGAAGCGGTCGCCTGAGAATCGACGGCGCCGTAAAAGACCATCGAGAGCTTTATATATACCTCGCACAGCTCGGCGAAGCTTTTAGGCAGCCCGAGCTCGAGTATCCTTATCCCGGCGTTTTTGAGGGCGAGGGCGTCGGGCGCGGCTATGGGGGATTGGGTGAGCAAAAGCGCGGGGGCGGCGGCGGTTATTGCGGAAATGTCCGGGTTGGCGGGGCTGCCCAGCTTCGGCAGAGCTTCCGCCTCGGCGGGGTAGTCGCAGTAATCGCTCACGCCGACAAGGATATCCTGAGCGCCCAGATCAAAGATAATCTCGGTCAGCGCGGGCGACAGGGAGGCGACCGAAACGGGAGCGGCGTCAAAGGTCTGGTCGTCAAAGCTGACTGGGTAGGCGGGCCGCTCGGGCGGGAGGTCCGGCTCGGGCTGTTTTGATACAAGATCGGGTTCGGGTATCGCCTCGCCGCAGGCGGCAAGGATAAACGCGGCGCAGATCACGGCGGCCGCAAGCTTAAGCAGCTTCATATAAACCTTCTTTCCGGCTCACAGGCAGATATCTTCAAGCGAAAGCGTAGCTGCGGCGTTCAAAGAGCCGTCGGCCCGCCTTCCGGCCAAAAAATCGTAATATCCCTGCGCGCCTATCATCGCGGCGTTGTCGCCGCAGTATTTCATCTCGGGCAGATAAAGCTCGGCCCCGAGGGCGTCGCTTATTTTTTTCATCTTCGATCTTATCCCGGTGTTGGCCGAAACGCCCCCGGCGACGACTAATTTTTTGTATCCCGTTGCCTTGGCCGCAGCCATCAGCTTTTCGCCCAATATATCGGCGACGGTTTTTTCAAACGAGGCCGCAACGTCGCAGCGGTTTATCTCCTCGCCGCGCTGTTCGGCGTTGTGGACAAGGTTTATCACCGCGGTTTTAAGTCCCGAAAAGGAAAAATCGTACTCGCAGCCCGAAACCTTGGGGTTGGTGAACTTATACGCGGTCTTGGAACCTGATTTTGCCGCGTCGTCGATGTATTTTCCGCCGGGGTATGGAAATCCGAGCACCCGCGCTACTTTATCAAAACACTCGCCGGCGGCGTCGTCGCGGGTGCGGCCTATAACGCGGTACTTCGTGTAGCCCGAAACCTCGACTATATGGCTGTGGCCCCCGCTTATAACAAGGCAGAGAAACGGCGGCTCAAGGTCGGGGTGGGATATATAGTTTGCGGCGATGTGCCCGGCGATATGATGAACAGGTATAAGGGGCTTGCCGGAGGACATGGACAGACCCTTTGCAAAGCTTACGCCGACAAGCAGCGCCCCTATAAGCCCCGGGGCGTAGGTAACTGCAATCGCGTCGATATCTTCTATGCCGCAGGACGCCTCTTTCATCGCCTCGGACGTTACGCCGCTTATGCTTTCAACATGGCGGCGGGAGGCTATTTCGGGAACTACCCCTCCGTAAAGGCGGTGCTCGTCTATCTGAGAGGCGACGATGTTTGAAAGGACCTTGCGGCCGTCTTCGACAACGGCAGCGGCAGTCTCGTCGCAGGAGGATTCTATAGAAAGAATTTTCATTTTGATCTCCTTGTTACAGTTTGTGTGAAATAGGGTCGAAAACCGTCAACATACCTTATAACTATATCACAAAAAAGCCCGGAATGCAATAGGCGCAGCCGAGCAGAGACGGGATCGGAAAAAATTTAATAAAATCAAAAAAGAAGGCTTTTTGGGAAAATTCATGAATAACCAAAGGGCGCGGCGGCATAATAATCCCGAGCAAAAAAGCTCGGGCTTTAAAAATATCTGAAAGGAAATAACGAAAAATGAAAAGAATCTTTGCATTAGCGATATGTCTTATATTTGCGGCGGTGGGGCTTTGCGCCTGCGGCGACGACGACATCTACCGTCAGCCCGGAAACGGAACCACCCTCGGCGACAGGGGAAATGCCGCGACCACAACGGAACCCATAAGCGACGACACCGGCAGCTACAGCGCAGACCTCGAGGGAGAGGTGTCAAAAACCACCGACGGACTGCTCGAGGAGGGTATGGAAGACCTCGAGGACGGAATGAACGACATTGAGAACGGGATAGACCAGGGCATGGACGACGTTGAGGATATGATCGACGGGGATATGCCCGACGGCGCGGACAACGGCAGCACGGTGAACGGCGCCGGACAGGGAACCGGCAACGGCGCGACGAACGGGAATGCGCATTGAGGGTGAGGGGGAGGAACAGGGCGACCCCTTTTCACCAATGCAGCGTAGCCTCACTCTGTCACACCCACCTGTCTGAGAGCTTTTCTGACTTCTGATTTCTGTCCTCTGCCCTCTGCCCTCTGCTACGGCCCGCCCCTCCACCGGCTGTCAAGCCGATGGAGGGGCGGTTTCGCATATGCCTCTCACTTATGACATTTGCCTTTCATCGCGCAGTTTTCACACCCGCAGGAACAGGACTTCCCGGATCTTTTGTCCTTTCTCAGCGAGATCACTATCCACGCCACCGCGCAGATCAGTATGACCGCCACGGCTATCGTGCCGAGATTTGAAACAAGCCACTCCATACGCTCACCTTATTTCGCAAGAATTTTGACTTTTTTGTCAAGCTTTGTAGCCTCTTTATAGGGCTTGAAAAGCATGAACAGCATAGCCGCTATTATGATTGCCGAGAAGATAAGCCCGATTATATTTGCCGATCCCGAGAACAGAAGCCCGAACTGATTCACTATCAAGGCTATCGCATAGGCGAATAATGTCTGATACCCTATTGCGAACCATGTCCATTTTGCGCTGTTCATCTCGCGGCGTATGGCGCCGATAGCCGCGAAGCAGGGCGCGCATAAGAGATTGAACACCAAAAACGCAAGTCCGCTCGCCGAGGTGAATGTCGCGGCCATGGTCGAATATACCGAGGCTTCTCCGCCGCCGTAGAGGATCCCCATAGTTCCTACGATGTTCTCTTTAGCGACAAGCCCGGTTATCGACGCCACGGCGGCCTGCCAGTTGCCCCAGCCGAGGGGCTTGAAGAGCCAGGCTATTGCTCCGCCGATGGTTGCGAGTATCGAATGATCCACCTGCTCGTCGGTGAGCATTCCGAAGCGGCCGTCGATAAATCCGAAGTAGGTTGTGAACCATACGGCTATAGTTGAAAGAAGAATTATAGTTCCCGCTTTTTTGATGAAGCTCCAGCCGCGCTCCCACATCGAACGCATTACGTTTGAGAATGTCGGCCAATGGTATGCGGGAAGCTCCATTACAAAGGGCGCGGGGTCTCCCGAGAACATCTTTGTCTTTTTAAGTATGATTCCCGAAACTATGATCGAGCACACGCCCAGCAGGTAGGCGAAGGGAGCTACCCACCATGCTCCGCCGAATATAGCGCCGGCGACCATGGCTATAAAGGGCAGCTTTGCGCCGCAGGGTATGAATGTAGTCGTCATTATCGTCATTCTGCGGTCGCGTTCGTTTTCTATCGTGCGCGAGGCCATTATTCCCGGAACGCCGCAGCCAGAGCCGATGAGCATGGGTATGAACGATTTTCCCGACAGGCCGAATTTGCGAAATATCCTGTCCATTACGAAGGCGATGCGCGCCATATATCCGCAGCTTTCAAGGAAGGCGAGGAAGATAAAGAGTATGAGCATCTGAGGAACAAAGCCGAGCACCGCTCCGACGCCGGCGACTATGCCGTCAAGAATAAGCCCTTTGAGCCATTCCGCGCAGCCTATTTTGTCAAGAAGGTTTTCAAGCAGCGGCGGTATGCCGGGGATCCATATCCCGTAGTCGGCGGGGTCGGGTTCGCTGAAGCCGTATTTGTCGAGAACGGCTCCCGCCAGCGCGAGATCCTCGCCGGTATAAACCGTTTCCTCCTCCGAGAGGTCCTCCTCGTTTTCGGTTATCAGAACGGCGGTATCTCCCGCGTTGAACTGCGCGGCAAAGCTGTCTACCGCGGCCTTATCCGAGGCTTCAAGGTCAGGGGCCTCGACGCCGTACTGTAAAGAAAACGCGTCGATGGCGTTTACCGCCCCGCCGTATTCCTCCGCGGCTTCCTCATACGCCCCCGTGCCTATGCCCAGAAGGTGCCAGCCGTCGCCGAAAACGCCGTCGTTTGCCCAGTCGGTAGCGATCGTGCCCACGGTAGTTACCGAGACGTAGTATACGATTATCATCACGACCGCAAATATAGGCAGGGCGAGCCAGCGGTTTGTGACTATCTTATCTATCTTGTCGGATACCGTCAGACTGCCGGCGCTCTTTTTTCGGCAGCAGCCCTTTATAAGCTCGGCTATGTAGACGTATCTTTCGTTCGTTATTATTGATTCCGCGTCGTCGTCAAGCTCCGCCTCGGCCGACTTTATATCCTCCTCGATGTGATCAAGAACGTTTTTCGGGATATTCAGGCTTTCCATGGCCTTTTCGTCGCGCTCGAATATCTTTATTGCGTACCATCTCTGCTGTTCTGCGGGCAGATCGTGGACCGCCGCCTCCTCGATATGTGCGAGGGCGTGTTCGACAACGCCGGAGAAGTTGTGAGTGGGAACCGGTTTTTTGCGCTCCGCCGCAGCGATCGCGGCCTCCGCCGCCTCCATAACGCCGTCGCCCTTTAACGCGGAGATCTCTACGATATCGCAGCCGAGCCTCTTTGCAAGCTCCGAGGTGTTTATCTTATCTCCGTTTTTTCTTACGACGTCCATCATGTTGACGGCGGCCACGACCGGGATACCAAGCTCAATAAGCTGAGTCGTAAGATAGAGGTTTCTTTCAAGGTTAGTTCCGTCGATTATGTTTAAAATAGCGTCGGGCCTTTCGCCTATAAGATAGTTTCTTGCGACTACCTCCTCAAGCGTATAGGGAGAAAGGCTGTATATTCCCGGAAGGTCGGTAACGGTTACGCCGTCGTGTTTTTTAAGCCGGCCCTCCTTCTTTTCAACAGTAACGCCGGGCCAGTTTCCTACAAATTGGTTTGAACCCGTAAGCGCGTTGAACAGTGTGGTCTTGCCGCTGTTCGGGTTGCCCGCAAGGGCTATTGTTATTGCCATGCTCGTTTTCCTCCTTGACGGCCGGTGAATTTCCGGCGCTTATTCTACTTCGATCATTTCCGCGTCGGCCTTTCTGAGGCTGAGCTCGTATCCGCGAACGTTTACCTCAAAGGGGTCGCCCAGCGGCGCGACTTTACGGACGTAAATTTCAACGCCTTTTGTTATGCCCATGTCCATTATCCTGCGCTTTACCGCGCCCTCGCCATGGAGCTTTACGACCTTTACGGTCTCGCCTATCTGTACCGAGTCAAGTGTTTTCACCTTTGATCCCTCCTTTTATTGCCGTTTCAGCCTGTGACGGATCCGGTTAGCGGAGGCTAACGCGACCCGCGTGAAAAGGAAGCCGAAGCTTCCCGATATCCTAAAAAATCAGACCATGATCTTTTGGGCCATGTCGCGGTTAAGGGCTATCCGCGAATCCTTCACCCTGATTATAAGGCTGCCGCCCGCCTCGGATATCAGGGTAACGCTGCCGCCGACTACAAAGCCGAGATCTTCAAGATGTTTTTTGACCTCGGGGCTTCCGCTGATCTTTTTTATGATCTGTTCCTCGCCCACGTCGGCGTATGATAAGGGTATCATAAACTCACCTCGCTGATATCCGCCGGTTGGTTAGCCCCGGCTAACTACATTCTATTTTATGCAGGAAAGGCGGGTTTGTCAACCAAAAATCGAAGAAAAAATAAATTTCGGCGGGATAGACAAAATAAGTTAGCGTTCGCTAACCAAAAATTGTGCATCATGATATTAGATATTAGAGGTTAGAAGTTAGAGTGTCACCTTTAAAATCCGATATCTGATATCTGACTTCTGACTTCTGACTTTGGACTTCTATTCCGGTTCCATTCTTTTCATCTCCGCAAGAACGGGCAGCCCTACCGGCAGGGATATCGCCAGCGCGAGGACATCGGCAAACGACTGCGCAAGTTCGAGCCCTAACACGGGCTCAAACCCCAGCAGGCTGAATATAAGCGGCAGGCCGAGCACGCAGGGGATAAATGTAAGCCCCTGCCGGGTCATGGCGACAAGGGTAGCCCGCGCCGTCATTCCTATGTTCTGAAGCATCATGTTCACGAGCATGACCCAGGACATAAGCGGGAAAACCGCAAGCTGCGCCCTTAAGGTGAACGCCGCTATCGATTGCGCAATCTCGCTCGAGCCGGCTATGGCGGCGGTTATCGGGCGGGCGAAGGCTATTCCCGCCGCCGAAAGGCAGACAAGAACCGCAAATCCCAATTTTACACAGAACCAGAACGCCCGGCGAACGCGGCCGTACTTTTTTGCGCCGTAGTTGAAGCCGCAGACCGGCTGAAAGCCCTGGCCGAAGCC
>CANRHA010000038.1 GCA_947630315.1 uncultured Clostridia bacterium | reverse complement strand
CGGTAATGCAGACCGCCCCTCTTGCGCCGGCGATGCTCCTTCCCGCGGTGATCTTCGCCGCCGCGGTACCCCTTGCCGCCGGAATAATAGGTATGATTTTCAGAAGATAATAAAAACCTCCGCTTTTAGAAGACAGAGGTCAGAAGTCAGAAATCAGAAAAAATAATAAATGAAGACAGAGGTCAGAAGTCAGAAGTCAGAAAAAATAATAAATGAAGACAGAGGTCAGAAGTCAGAAGTCAGAAATCAGAAATAAAAATAGTAAATAATGTGGGAGGAATGCGCACTCCCACATTTTTGCACAATAAACTACTCCGGCGCGTAGGAGGAGATTATCTTCATCGCCGTGCGGACGCCGTCGACCGCGGCAGACATTATTCCGCCGGCGTAGCCCGCGCCCTCGCCGCACGGGTAGAGGTTTTCTATCCCCAAAGCAGTTCCGCCCTCGCCTCTTGTTATCCGCACCGGCGACGACGTTCTCGTCTCGGGAGCGGTCAGAAGCGCGCCGCGATCTCCGAAACATTTCATTTCGCGCGAAAATTTCGACAGCCCGCTCCTCAGCATATCCGTGACAAATTTAGGCCAAAGCGCCGTTATATCGCAGAGCATTACCCCCGGGCGGTAGGAGGGAACGACCGTTGAAGCGTCCTTTGAGCCGTCCATAAGGCTGCCTGCCGTCATCGCCGGGGCGATATACGAGCCGGTCAGGCGGTAGGCTTTTTGTTCTATCGATCTTGCAAAATCAACGCCGCCGAGAGGCCCCGGAGGGAAATCGCCCTTATCTACCGAAACGGCCACCGCGGCGTTTGCGTTTTCACCGTCGCGGGCGTAGCGGCTCATTCCGTTCGTGACAACCCCGCAGGGTTCGCTCGCCGCCGCAACGACGTCTCCGCCCGGGCACATGCAAAACGTATATGCGGCCCTGCCGCCCGACCTGTACGAGAGCTGATACTCGCCCTTCGGCAGCCCAGCTTCGCCCGATTCACGGCCGTAGAGGCTTATGTCGACGTCTCTCTGGCGGTGCTCTATCCTTGCGCCGACCGAAAACGCCTTCGGTTCAATAAATACGCCGTTATTTAAAAGCATCGAAAACGTATCCCGCGCGGAATGGCCTATTGCAAGCACCAGCGCGGCGGTATCGATCTTTTCGCCCGAGGCGTTTACCGACATCACCCGGGAATCGCGGATATCGATATCGTCGAGCCGGGTCAGGAATTTCACCTCGCCGCCGAGCTCTGTCACCCTTTTTCGGATATTTTTCACCACCTCGCGGAGGCGGTCGGTGCCTATATGTGGCTTTGCCGAATACATTATCTCGCCCGGCGCGCCCATCTCGCAAAAGCGCTTTAATATCCACCGACAGAGCGGGTCGCCTATGCGGGTAGTGAGCTTTCCGTCCGAGAAGGTCCCCGCGCCGCCCTCTCCGAACTGCACGTTTGTTTCGGGGTCGAGCGGCCCGCCGTTCCAGAATCCCTCGACCGCCGCGGTGCGGGTATCGGCGTCGGCGCCGCGCTCAATAACTATCGGCCTGTAGCCCGCCTCGGCAAGGGTAAGCGCGCAGAACATTCCCGCAGGACCGAACCCGGCTATAACGGTTTTTCCGGGCCGGGCTTGCGCGGACGGCGTTACCGTGGGTTCCTCCTCCATGAACGCCCTGACGTTTTTGCGCTGAGAGAGCCTGAGTTCAAGCTCGGGGGATTTAAGCCTCAAAAGTACCGAGCAGACGAGTTTTATGTCGCTGCGCTTTCTTGCGTCGAGGGATTTTTTGTATATCCCCGCGCCGTCGGCGTCGTTTTCTCCGATGGATAAAATTTTCAGCGCCTTTTTGATTATAACTCCGTCCGGAGTTCCGACGGGGCATATAATATCTGACAAAATTATCGGCATGGTTCCTCCAAAGAAAAACGGACGAGTTTTTCCCGCCCGTTTGAATGATTTGCGTTTTAATCAGGTTGTTCTTCGGCTTCCGGCGCGGTTGCTATCGGCTCGCTGCTGACGTAAACCTGCGTGTAATCCCGCGCCCATACGTTAGGATAGTTCGGCGCATAAATGTACGCGGTCAGAAATCTCGGTCCGGTCGAAAGCTCGTAGTCCATAAGGTTTATCTGAGCGACAAAGTTAGACGAATCAAGATTTTCAAGAACATCGGCCGGCCCGACCACGGTTGCTCTTACTATGTCCTGCTCGACCGTTACGTTGAATCCCGCCGGGGCGTTGAGGGCGTATATCTGAGAATTTGTCAAGGATATCCTCTTTTCGGCGTAGCCTTCAAGGTCAAAGCTCACCTGTACGGTATCTATGCCGGAGATGTTGGTGTAATGGCTGCTGAGGGGTATGTCGAAGGTGGTGAAGTACCCGGGGTAGATGTCTCTCACGTCGATGTACCCGAGGTTTATTTCGCTGAGCTTTTCTATGCTGTCGTCCTCGCTGCGGACCATTATGCTCTCGGTCGAGAGGGTGTATTTTATTGTCGAAACGTCAAACTGATCGGTATAGCCGTTTATTATTACCGTAAGCGGGAGTTCCTTTGTAGTATATACCGGAATGTAAACGTTGAAGGTGTCGGTGTTCATGCTTACGTCAGGGTGCTCGAATACCGCGTTGCCGTTATACAGCTTTACGCTTGAAGGCGTAAGGTTCACCGTTGCGCGCAGGTTTACGTCTTCCTCAAAATCAAGCTCGCATGTCGTGACCTGCTCGATGTAATCCGCCGGGCCGGAAATGGTTATCTTTGAGGGCGTGACCACAATCCCGTCCGGGTCAACGGCGTGACCGCTGGCGGCATGTATTCCCGAAAGATCCACCGTTAGGGTGCCGTCCTCGTACGAGAGGGTCTTGGTTATCATTCTGTCGAAGACTATGTGCACCGATTCGGGGTATAAAACCGCGTCGGCTATCCTCTCGCCCGACGCGTTTTCGGCGATCAGCGGGATATCGTATGAGCCCGAAGCCTTTACGTTGTCGAGGTTCAGCCTTATTCTTACATCGTCGTTGGAGTAGTCGTTGTAGCTGTCGCGCCGGCCGGTAAAGGATACGTTCACGGTCTTGGTGTCGGCGTTTATCACCGAAAGCCCGGCGAGGTTTGCGTAGGAGCCTTCAAGGTTGAAATCTATATCGACGTCGTAAAGGCTGACGTCGACGTCGGTATAAACGGTTATTGAGAGCACCACCCACAGCAGAATCGAGAGTATTGCCGATACCGCCGCAAGTATAATGTTGCTGCGGTTCAGCTTAAGCTTCTTCCTTTTTTCTGCCATTTTTGCGCTCCTTTCCGGACTTTAGTATTCCTATGATATTTATGTCGCGCCCGGTGTCGGGAATCAGCTTTGAACGCAGATACGCAACGAGCCTGTCCTTGGTGTATCCGCGGGTGAGCTCGCCGTTTTCGGCTATCGAGACGGTTCCCGTTTCTTCGGATACAACTATTATAATGGCGTCGGACGTTTCGCTCATTCCTATCGCCGCGCGGTGGCGCGAACCGAGCTGTTTGTTGATACGTTCCTCCTTCTGGGGGGTCGGGAGAAAACACCCTGCGGCAATTATTCTTGCGTCGCGTATTACTACTGCGCCGTCATGGAGCGGCGTTTTCGGGAAGAATATGCTGCCCAAAGTGGGAACGCTCGGTATGCAGTCCATCACGGTGCCGTTTTCTATCTGCTCGCCGAGCCTGTTGGTCCTCTCGATAACTATAAGGGCGCCGGTGGCGGTGTCGGAAAGCTGGCTTACGGCCTCGCCCAAAACGTCTATCGTATCCGACCAGCTCTGAACAAGATCTTCGGAATGCATGCCCGGCGCAAACACCGATTTTACATTCGTTCGGCCGACGCGCTCGAGCACCCTGCGAAGTTCGGGCTGGAATACCACGACGATGGCGATCAAGCCCACCTGGAAGAAGTTTTCCAAAAGGTAGCTCATTACCTTAAGCTTCAGGGCCGCGGATATGGCGTAGATGGCGACTACTATTACTATACCCGTTACAAGCTGGAGAGCCTTCGTCTCTCTTACGAGCTTGAAGCCCTTATAGAGGATATATGCCAAGAGGAGCATATCTATAACGTCAACGAACTGTATCGACGCAAATATGCTCATGATCCTTGACAAAAGGCTGCCGACATTACCTATTCCCACATCCAAAACCGTTTCTCCTTCCCCGCACGAACGCGAAGTTATACATTCTCTAATATTTTAACAGCTTTTGTTTTAAATTTCAATAGGCAAAAGCCCTGTTTTAGAAATTTTTTTCAAAGAATTTATCAGAAGCCTTACGTCCTTTTCGGCGCTGAATACCGACGGCGAAAACCTGACCGTTCCGTTGGGGAAGGTCCCGAGGGTCTTATGCGCAAGCGCCGCACAGTGAAGCCCGCCCCTCAGGGCAAAGCCCTCAGCCGAAAGCGCCGAGGTAAGCGCCGGCGCGGGCACGCCCTCGATATTAAAGGACACTATCGGAACAAAGCAATCTCCGCGGCGGTAGATTTTAATTCCGTCAACCGATTTTATACCGTCTATGAGAACGCCGCAAAGCTCCTCCTCGTGAGATCTTATGCGGTTTATGCCCATCTGGCGGACATATTTTATTCCCTCGCAAAGTCCGGCTATGCCCACGGTGTTGAGGGTTCCGCTTTCAAGCCTCTCGGGCATGAAGCCGGTCTGTTCAAGTTCGCCCGAGGTCGCCCCTGTTCCGCCCTCGATGACCGTTTTAAGGGCGTATTCGCCGTCGGATATCAATAGGCCGGTGCCGGCAGGGCCGTAGAGGCCCTTGTGCCCGGGCATACATAAAAAGTTCATGCCGTCGTCAAGGCTAAGGGGAATGACCCCGCAGGCCTGGGCGCCGTCGACGATAAGGCAGACTCCTTTTTCGCGGCATACTGAGGCTATTTCGCGTATCGGCATAGCCCGGCCGGTCACGTTTGACGCCGCCGTGAATATTACGCATCTGAGATCGCCTTTAATAAGCCTGCGCAGATTTTCAAGCGTTTCCTCATCGGTTCGGCCTACCGCGGCGACGTCTGCCCTGACTCCCTGCTTTGTAAGGGCGTAAACCGGCCTCGCAACGGAGTTGTGTTCCATCGACGAAATTATAACCCTATCTCCCGGGCGAATTATGCCCTTTATTGCAAGATTCAGAGCGTGAGTGCAGTTCAGGGTGAAAACAACGTTTTCCGGCTCTGCGTTAAAAAGCTCTGCGGCAAGCTCGCGGGTCTCGAAAACCTTTTCCGCGGCCCGCTGAGAGAAAACATGGCCTCCCCTGCCCGGGTTCCCGCCGAGGCGTTCCACCGCCGCCTTTACCGCCTCGGCAACACTTGGCGGCTTGGGATAGGCGGTAGCGGCGTTGTCAAAATAAACCTGTCTCAAATTCAGCGCCCCCGTTCAACAGTTATGCGTTCTTTCGTCTTTATCCCCCTTCGCTCGAGCGCCGAGCAGATCAGCACCGGGTCGTCCTTTACCCTTAGCATATATCCGCAGCCGGTGCGGGTATTTTTGTCGCGGCGCTCTATCTCGCAGTAGTAGCCCATCTGATTGAGCAGGTTTTTTGCCTTCATGGCGTATGTTACGGACGAAACCGATATAAGAGTATATGTC
This sequence comes from uncultured Clostridia bacterium, assembly GCA_947630315.1. GTDB lineage: Bacteria > Bacillota > Clostridia > Oscillospirales > Ruminococcaceae > Faeciplasma. The sequence continues at coordinate 5,933 of CANRHA010000038.1, read as the reverse complement.
AATGCCATCACCTCAAATAATAAAGCGGTATGCTGATACCATATTATGAGGGAACCCCCTGCGCCGTTACATGGGCGCGCCGATCCCCCGCCCCGGCGAAGCCCCCGGCCGTTTCTGCGAAACGGCCTGCCCCGCGCGCCACCGGCGCGCGGGGCGGCGCCCCCGCAGGGGGCGCCGAGGGGCTTCGCCGGGGCGGGGGCGGGGCAGAAGGCCGGGGTCTGCGCTATGCGGCACGCAAAAAGCCCGGTAAAACGCTCAAAATGAAAAAATTTCACAAAACCTATTGAAATTATGTCCGAAATATTGTATAATACAGAGGAATGAAGCTTGGAACATAATTTCTCTGTCTTCAATTCTCAATTTATTATCTGGAGGTAACAAAATGGTAAACATTCCTGAAGTGAAACTCGGCATAATCGCCGTTTCGAGAGACTGCTTCCCCATAGCCCTCTCGACCGCCCGCCGCGAAGCGATAGTAAAAGCCTACGGCGATGGCATTTACAACTGCAAGACCACCGTTGAAAACGAGGCAGACGCCCTTAAGGCCGTTGCCGATGTGACCGCCGCCGGCGTAAACGCCCTCGTGGTCTTCCTCGGAAACTTCGGCCCCGAGACCCCCGAAACTCTTATCTGCAAGCACTTTGACGGCCCCGTTATGTACGTTGCCGCCGCCGAGGGCGACGGAGATATGATCAACGGCAGAGGCGACGCCTACTGCGGTATGCTCAACTGCTCCTACAACCTCGGAATGAGACACCTCACCGCCTATATCCCCGATTACCCCGTAGGCACCGCCGAGGAATGCGCCGATATGATCAGAGAATTTGTTCCTATTGCAAGAGCGCTGATCGGCGTAAAGAACTTAAAGATCATCACCTTCGGCCCCCGTCCTCAGGACTTCTTCGCCTGCAACGCCCCCATCAAGGGCCTCTATGAGCTTGGCGTAGAGATCGAGGAAAACTCCGAGCTTGACCTTTTAGTAAGCTATAAGGCTCACGCCGGCGACCCGAGGATCAAGGAAGTCTGCGACGACATGGCTAAGGAAATGGGCGAAGGAAGATACTATCCCGAGCTTTTGGAGAGAATGGCTCAGTTCGAGCTTACCCTTCTTGATTGGGCCGAGGCTCACAAGGGCGCAAGAAAATATGTCGCCTTTGCCGATAAATGCTGGCCCGCATTCCCCGAACAGTTCGGCTTTGAGCCCTGCTATGTAAACTCCCGCCTTGCAAGCCGCGGCATCCCCGTATCCTGCGAGGTCGATATCTACGGCGCCCTTTCCGAATACATAGGCGCTTGCATCACCGGCGACGCAGTCACCCTTCTTGATATCAACAACTCGGTTCCTAAGTACATCTACGACGAAGACATCAAGGGCAAGTTCGACTACAAGCTCACCGATACCTTCATGGGCTTCCACTGTGGAAACACCCCCGAATGCAAGATGTGCGACACCCGCGCGGTCAAGTATCAGCTCATTCAGCACAGACTTCTTGAACCCGCCGGCTCCGAACCCGACTTCACAAGAGGCACCCTTGAAGGCGACATCGCTCCTTCGGAGATCACCTTCTACAGGCTCCAGTGCGATTCCGAGGGCAGGCTCCGCTCCTACATCGCCGAGGGCGAGGTCCTTCCAGTTGCGACCCGTTCGTTCGGCGGCATCGGCATCTTCGCCATTCCCGAGATGGGCAGATTCTACCGCCATGTTCTCATCAAGAAGAGATATCCTCACCACGGCGCCGTCGCCTTTGCACACTGTGGCAAGGCTATGTTCGAGGTCCTCAAGTATCTCGGCGTAAAGGATATTGCCTACAACCAGCCCGCCGGCGTTCTCTACAAGGGCGAGAATCCTTTCAGCAAATAATAATTTAAAACGTCAGATAAAGTTACCCCCCCCCGATGAATTTCGGGGAGGGGAAATTTCAATAGATGGGAGAAATGAAGTTATGAAAAAGTTGCTTGCGCTGATTTTTTCGGCGGCGCTCCTGCTCTGCGCGTGCCGAGACGCCTCCCCCGCCGGAACGACAGTTACCGAGGAGTTCGACGGTATAAAAATAACAGTAAGCGTTCCCGACGGGTGGAGTTACCTTCCCGTGAGGTCCGATGAGATATTCGAGCTTCAGCATCAGGGGATACAGCTGTTTGACGGGGATATCCCGGAACAGCATGAAATGTATGACGGCGAGATTTTTGTTGCCGTCGCCGCAAACGGACATGCAGAAAGCTATATCGACAGCCTGAAAGAATTATCGGAAAATGAACCGACTGAGGAAAAGCTGACCACCTCGGCGGGATATAATTTAAAGATCATAAAGACAAACGGCCTGCCCGAATACGCCGTATTTGAGGATATCCCCGAGATGTGCATATTCTTCGACGTGGATAAAAGCAACGAGACCGTGGCGTACAACGTGATCAACACGATCAAAATCGAAAAGGAGTGACGGTATGAAAGCTTCGGCATGGAAAATACTCTGCACGGTGCTGGGGGCCGCGCTCGTTGTCGCCATAGGCTCGCAGTTTATCTCAAAAGCCTGGTTCGACACGACGTTCAGATCCGAAAAAACAGTGACGATGACAATAGGCGAAAAGAATTTTGACCTGCCGCTTATGGAACGCACCGCGGTGATGTATAAAACCTCGGACAGCTCCTATGTGCTGATCTCAAAAGGCAGGCTTACCGACATCGGGAACTTTTACAGGGGTCTGAAATATGGGGTCGAAAGCGTCGGCGGCGGGCTGGTAATGGTAACTGATCAAGGCGTGAGCATAAGCGTTGAAAGGCTCGCGGACGATTTGGAGTATACGCAGTACGCTCTTAGAGGGTTAGAGGATAGATGATCAGAAGATAGAACGCCCCGCTCGGGGCGAGCAGTACAGAGTGCGGCTGACAAGGGCGCGTGCGCAGGGTGCGGAATTGGGGGCGGCGGCACGCCGACAATCCATGAATCCCCTCCAAAAACGAAATTTACCGATATACCCTCTTCACAACCCGCGCGAAATATGTTATACTTATCTCAGCTGAAATTTCAGAAAGGCGGTATAAACAATGAGAAAAACAAAAATCATCTGCACGATAGGCCCGTCCTGCTCCTCTGAGGAGACCCTGCGCGAAATGATGCTTTCGGGAATGAACGTCGCAAGACTCAACTTCTCCCACGGCACCCACGAGGATCACCTTGAAAAAATCAACCTGATCAAGCGCCTGCGCGAAGAACTCGATCTGCCCGTTGCGATCATGCTCGACACCAAAGGCCCCGAATACCGTATCCGCAAATTTGAAAACGACAAGGTTTTTCTGAATGTCGGCGATGAGTTTACCTTCACCACCGACGAGGCCGTAGGCAACGAAAAAACCGTCTCGGTGAGCTATAAGGGCCTTGCAAACGAGCTTGGCGCCGGGGATATAATCCTGTTAAACAACGGCCTTTTGAAGTTCGAGGTCATCTCGTCGGACGGCAAGGATATAAAAACCGTGGTCAGAGAGGGCGGCGAGCTTTCAAACAACAAGTCGATGGCGTTTCCGGGAAAGGTCCTTAAGCAGATATTTTTATCCGATCAGGATAAATCGGACATTCTTTTCGGCATTGAAAACGACGTCGATTTTATAGCCTGCTCCTTTGTTTCCTCTAAACAGGACCTTCAGGACGTTGTTGATTTTATGGACGCCAACGGCGGTCAGAATATAGATTTGATCGCAAAAATCGAGAATCAGTCGGGCATAGACAACATTGAGGAAATCGTGGAGCTTTGCAGCGGCATTATGATAGGCCGCGGCGATATGGGCGTGGAGATCGCGTTTGAAAAGCTCCCGGCGATACAGAAAAACCTCATCACAAAGTGCCGTTTGCTCGGCAAGAGGGTAATAACCGCAACAGAGATGCTCGAATCGATGATACATAACCCGAGGCCGACAAGGGCGGAGACCTCGGACGTTGCAAACGCCATTTACGACGGCACGAGCGCCATCATGCTCTCGGGCGAGACGGCAGCCGGCGCCTACCCTGTTCTTGCGCTCCAGACAATGGCGAAAATAGCCGAGGAGACCGAGCGCGGGATCGATTACGCAGCGCTTTTCAGAACATATGATTTCAGGATACACAATACCGTCGACGCTATATCCCACGCCACCTGCGGCATGGCTATCGACGTAGGCGCAAAGGCGATGGCGGTGTGTTCCCTTTCGGGCGCAACCGTGAGAATGGTGTCGCGGTTCCGCTGCCCGGTGGATATCCTCGGCCTTACGACAAGCGAAAAAACAAGGCGCAAGCTCGCACTTTCGTGGGGCGTTACGCCTAAGATATGTGAAAAATTCGACTCGACCGACGTTCTGTTTTACGCCGCCAAACAAAACGCCCGCGAGACCTTCGATCTCAAAAAGGGCGATACGATAGTGACCACAGGCGGCATGACAAACGGCACCTCGGGCAACACTAACCTAATCAAGATCGACAGGATATGAATCACCCGAAACCGTAGTTGACTATCTTCCAGCCTGAGTTTTTGCTGCGTTTAAGTATCCAGCCCCAGCCGGTATAAACGCGGTCGGGACTCAGGCTGCCCTCGGTTTTGTCCGGCGTTTTAAATGAAGATGTAAAAACCGCGACGTCCTCGCCCTCCGCGGCCTCCTTCTTCATCTCCTCGGACTGTTTCGCGTCGTATTGCAGATCAATAAGCTCGTAGCCCTTAAGCGTCCAGTGCAGGAAAAATTCGCGCCTGACGGTGTTTTCGGCGCTTTTTATGCTTGAACCGCACCCGGCCAAAATCATCGCAAAAACACAGCAAACAGTTATTATGATTATATATTTCCTCATCAAAACCACCTCTCACTGAAATTTTATCATTCCGCAAACGCCGCGTCAACGGTATATTTATTAAGATTTTCTTAATTTTCCTACTTAAGGAGGAGCAGTATGGAGATCACAATAAAAAGATTCACAAAAGAGCTTAAAGACGACTTTTTCGACTTCTTTGACAACCGCGCTTTTGCGGATAATTCGCCATACTTCCCCTGCTACTGCGACGCCTACTACCTGACCCCCGAGAAGGTAAAACATACGACCGGCAGGCGCGCAAAGGAACTCGGCGGCGACAAAGAGGCGCTGAGGCTCGCGCTCAGAGAATCTGCCGAAAGACTTATAGACAGCGGGATAATGCAGGGGTATCTCGCCTATGACGGCGGTACTGCGGTTGGCTGGTGCAACGCCGGAGAAAAGGCGAAATATACCCGTGCGGGCGACCTCAACCCAGGAAAGCGCCGCAAGGGGGATATTTACTTTGAAAACGTCGCCCCGGGCGAAACGTTCAGCATAATTTGCTTTGAGATCGCTCCCGCCTACCGCGGCAAGGGGATCGCAAAGGCTATTCTGGCGCGGATAATCGACGACGCGGCGGCAGAGGGGTATAGGTACGTCGAGGGCTACCCCAAGGTGAAAGACGGCTTCTCGCCGCTCGACTTCACCGGACCGATGGCGATCTACCTCGGCGCCGGGTTTGAGGAAATGCAGAGAAACGAGCGCACGGCGGTAATGAGGAAAGAAATTGGAAAGTAAAGCGGGAGCGTCCATTCCGCCCGCATTATTTGCAGTATTTAAAAACGTCGCCGAAGGCGACACCTCTAAGTTCTGACATCTGACTTCTCGCTTCTGTCTTCTGATGTGGCCGTCCGGGTGGCAAGACTTTTCCGGTATCCGCAGCGCTTTTTGGGGTAAAAGTCTTCAAATCTGCGCCTCTGACATTCTGATTTCCATATTACAAGCCCCCGTCGCGGACTGCGTATCGTTCGCGGCGGCATTTTTATGCCCGTTTATGCCGCCGCTCATTCACTTCGTCGCGCCGGGGGGTGATGGGCGCGGGAACCGCGGGTTTCTGCGTAGCCGCAGCCCCGGGCGAAGCCCGCCCCGCGCGCCTGCGCGCGGGGCCAGCGCGCCGCAGGC